>CAIKFN010000028.1 GCA_903826715.1 uncultured Actinomycetes bacterium | reverse complement strand
TCAAAACACATGAGGCCGTCACCGACGTCAAGGACAACACAGTGGCTGAAACTCTCCACAATGGCTAGTCCTTCGCGAAGTTCAGTGATCTCATTCGTAATTCTGTTAACGGATTCAGTCACAACGCCTGAGTCGATTACAGCAGTTGAAAGTTCAAGTGGATTCATGCAAATACACTACGTACATTTGCACCAACGTACCTGAATTTTTCAGTTCTACTAACTGTTCTAAAATGATTATGTGGAGCCCTCTAAAGTCATTCTTTATTACTGTTTTACTCCCCTGAGTGACCCCGACGCAATCCGTCTCTGGCAAAAAGAACTCTGTGAAAACTTAAATCTCAAGGGACGAATTCTCATCTCTAAACACGGGATCAATGGCACCGTTGGTGGTGACATGTCAAGCGTTATTGCTTACGTCAAGCAGACTCGTAAATACCTCCCCTTCAAAAAGATTGACTTCAAGTGGTCTGAAGGAACCGGCGACGACTTCCCTCGACTGATGATCAAAGTTCGTGATGAAGTTGTTTCATTTGGTGCACCTGATGAGCTCATCGTCGATGAAAATGGCGTTGTAGGTGGTGGAATCCATTTGAAACCGAAGCAAGTGAACCAACTTGTCGAAGAACGCGGTGATGAAGTTGTATTTTTTGATGGACGAAACCAGTTTGAAGCGCGAATTGGAAAATTCAAAAATGCCATTGTTCCAGAAGTTGCAACCACCCGTGAATTTGTTGCTGAGCTCGAAAGTGGAAAGTACGACCACCTAAAGGACCGGCCCATCGTTAGTTACTGCACCGGTGGGATTCGCTGTGAAGTGCTTTCAAGCGTTATGAAGAATCGTGGATTCAAAGAGGTGTATCAAATAGATGGTGGCATTGTCCGTTACGCCGAAGAATTCGGTAGTGACGGTCTCTGGGAGGGTTCGCTCTACATATTCGACAAGCGAATGAACCAAGAATTCGGCAAGGATCCAAAGACTCTTGGTGAATGTGATCACTGCTCTGCACCAACCAGCAAGTTCTACAACTGCGCGAACTTGGCGTGTCGCAAACTAATCCTGCTCTGTGAGAACTGCAAAGACAACAACATCGCAACGAATTGCTCGCCGAAGCACGCCGACCTCATCTACAAGTAGGTTTTAGCTAAAGGTTCAGGGGGCCACGATGATTGAAGTTGAACACCAGGGCAAAGTTGGCATTGTCACTCTCGCACGGCCAGCAGCGCGTAATGCACTTACCGCTCAGATGATGCAGGACCTCTTTAGAAACGTCCAAGAACTCGACGCCAGCAGTGACATCAACGTCATTGTCGTCACTGGACAGGACCCGGCATTCTGTGCAGGACTAGACCTAAAAGATCTAGCCACAACGTATAAGGACATTCGTCTCAGCGCTGAAGGCAGCACCCAACAACATGGGCTCCTTCCAAGAACAAGTAAGCCAATCATTGGGGCCATCAATGGAGCCGCGGTAACGGGTGGGCTCGAAGTTGCACTTGGGTGCGACTGGTTGATTGCTTCAGAAAAAGCCTCTTTCGCTGATACCCACGCACGCGTTGGCGTTATGCCCGGTGGTGGAATGACTATTCGACTTCCCCAGCTCATTGGGATTAATCGTGCACGACAGATGTCATTCACCGGGAACTTCATTGATGCAGCAACCGCGTACCAATGGGGGCTTGTTAATGAGGTCTGCGAGCACGACAGTTTGATGACCAGAGTTATGGAGCAGGCAAAGACCATTGCAGAGATTGACCCACATTCTGTAAGAGAAATCAGGACAATGTACGAAACACTCGGTAACCGCTCTGATGATGACGCCTACCTCGAAGAAGCAAAGTGGAGCCGGCGCTGGATGAAGGAGCGTTTTGATGCTGCATCTTTTGAATCAAAGCGTGACGGGATTATTTCTCGTGGTAGCTCACAGCAATAGATTGCTACAAGTCAGTACGATTACGCAGTGACATCATTTGGCCCAATCGCACTCGTTGGCTCAGGGGAATATTTGCCTCAGATGCGCAGGATCGAAGCTGCGCTACTTGAAGGTCGCCCCGCAAAGTATGTTCAAATTGCGACGGCTGCAGTTCCTGATGGTCCAAAAGTTCTTCAGTACTGGCACGACCTCGGACGCAAGCAGGCAGAAGCGTTAGGTGCTGAACAAGTAGTTCTCAACATTTCAAACCGTGAGGACGCAGACGACCTAGAAAATGTTGCCAAAATTCATGGTGCAGGTCTCATTTATCTTTCGGGGGGAAACCCTGCGTTCTTAGCGGACACACTTCGTGGAACTTTGGTGTGGGAAGCAATTACACATGAGTGGGAAAATGGTGCAGCATTGGCCGGTTGCAGTGCTGGTGCAATGGTGATGAGCACATCAGTGCCACCAATTTCATCTCGGATGGCCAGTCGCGGTGAAGTGCAAGGACTCAACCTCCTGCCACATCTTCGTGTTATTCCGCATTTTGATCGATTTAAAAACTACGTACCTGACCTTGAAACAAAGGTTCTTGAAAACATTGATCCATCAATTTCATTAATTGGTATTGACGAAGACACTGCACTTGTGGGTGGACCGGAACACTGGACAGTCCAAGGTCTTAAATCAGTGTGGCTGCTTGAGGCCTCTGGAAGCGTTGAGTTCAAACCAGGTCAAAGTGTCCAAACGCCTACAACGTAGACAGATTTGACACTGATGGTTCCACATTAAGGTTGAGCAGCGCCAACTAACACCCAAAGGACACCGCGTGCAGCTCTCTCTAAAGCGAAACATCTCAATTCTTTCCGTTGTTCTTCTACCATTGACTTTTCTTATTTCTAGCGGTGGTGCATCGGCAAGTCCCTCTTCGTCTACAACATTGTCAGTAGCAAAAAATTCGCCAACGTACATCAGTTCAATCCGCAAGTACTACTTCTGTTCGACAGCTTCCTGCAAGGCAGCAAAATCACTACTTGCCAACGCATCACAACTTGGTGTTACTGGACTAAAGAAAGATCTTGCATTACTGAAGACAGCTTCCGTACCATCAAACGAAACTGCAACCGTAGCGAAGTATGTAATTGATGCAAACAACATGATTAGTGCAATGCAATCTTTCGCTAAGGCGACCACCCAAGTGAACGCCACTCTGACGACGGGAATTATCTACTACGAGTCAGCAAACATAGATTCTGACGCCTACCTACTTACGTGTGAAGAAACGAAGTCGAAGGTTTCATTCGCGAAGTGGAGTGTTGGTGTTGTGGGCGTCACGTACGCAATGCAGACTGTCGTGAAAGCAGAGTCTGCAACGACGCCACTAACCGATTTACTTAGTATTAACAATAATCTTCTAATTCAAGCGGCATCGCTGACGAGAGACGCCAATGGTCCAAGCGCTGCGTTCAATGCTGCAGCAAAGAATTTTGCGGCAACTATTGCAACCAATTCCGAAGATTCAATTCTTGTGCTCACCAAAAAAGCTCCGGCCTCAATGCAAGCAACTTTGGCATCACTAGCCAAGAAACTGCAGACGGAGTTCAGCGCAATGGCTGCATTGCAAAATAAACTTGCAAAGTAACACTTCTGGTATTAAAAAGACATTATGAGTTCAATACGTGTACTAGGAACTGAGTGGTGCGGTGATTGCACTAGAGCCAAAGCTTTTTTTGCAGAAAAAAACGTTGCATACGACTGGGTTGATGTTGACGTAGATCAAGCAGCACTCTCAGAATGCGTTGAACTGAACGGTGGAAAGCGAGTGGTTCCCACCATCATTTTCGAAGATGGGGACATTCTCGTTGAGCCATCAAATGAGCAGCTCGCTCAGAAATTAGGTTTGTAGTTCAACGAAGTATGTAGGTGCAAGCAAATCTCTTTATTTGTCGCCCAGGTAGCCACCTACTCACACCGTATAGACTTACTATTCGCGTCTCAGGGCCTTGGCTCTGGGAACACCGAGGACCTGTGGTGCAGCTCGGAGTGCACGCCGCCCTGTCAAGGCGGAGGTCGCGGGTTCAAATCCCGTCAGGTC
>CAIKFN010000027.1 GCA_903826715.1 uncultured Actinomycetes bacterium | reverse complement strand
ATACCGTCAAAGAATTGAGTCAAAGCCCTAAGAGCTCTGCGAAGTAGCGTGGTTGCATGGCGCGCCACTTACTCGTGACCAATGACTACCCGCCAAAGACGGGCGGGATTCAGGTCTACCTACACGAACTCTGGCGCCGCTTGGAGCCCGGGCGCGCAGTCGTTCTCACTGCTTCATCGCACGACGATGCTGCAACATTTGACCAGGAAACTGATGTTGTGATTGAGCGAATAAAAGCGAAAACTCTCTTCTTTCCAACGAGACGTGCGCTGCGCGTTATTGAAGATGCAATTGCACGTCATCAACCTGACCTAGTTCTCTTGGACCCTGCGTGGCCACTTGGTCTTCTTGGACCAAGGCTCTCTAAGCCCTACGGTGTGATCCTTCACGGTGCTGAAGTAACAATCCCGGGTCGACTCCCAATCATTGCGTCAAGCCTTCGCTACATTCTTCGCCACGCCAGCGTCGCTGTCTGTGCTGGCACGTACCCAGAACAAGAAGCTCGAAGGAACGCTGGGGAGTACATGCCCCCAGTGGTGCAAATTCCACCTGGCGTTGACACCAGTCGTTTTGTTCCACTCGATCCTTCCAAGCGTGACGATGTTCGACGAAAGCTCGGACTCAACCCTGACGCGCTTCTAGTGAGCTCGTATTCACGTTTGGTGCCACGAAAAGGCATGGACACTCTCATTAGAGCTTCAGCAAAGCTGCAGGTGAACATTCCTACTCTGCAAGTAGCTATTGGTGGATCTGGGCGTGACCGTGAACGACTCGAAAAGTTGGCGAAGAAGTTAAATGCTCCGGTTGTCTTTTTAGGACGCGTTTCAGATGACGACTTGAGTCCGTGGCTCGGGGCGAGCGACCTCATGGTGATGGATTGTCGCAGTAGGTGGCTCGGGCTCGAACAAGAAGGCTTCGGGATAGTTTTCGTTGAGGCGGCGGCGAGCGGCATTGCTCAAATTGCTGGACGCTCAGGCGGCAGTCACGAGGCAGTCATTGATGGGGTCACTGGAATAGTGGTGGCGAAGTCACGAAGTGCCCAGGCCCTAGCTGTTGCCATGGGTGAACTGCTTAGTGACGGCGAGCGTCGTTCACGCTACGCACACCAAGCCCGTCTAATGAGTGAAGAACGATTCGACTGGAACGGGCTCGCACTGCGCCTCGGAAACGGCCTACAGCCGTTTGACAACATCGGTTCAACCGTTTAACTGCTCTAATGTATTGGTTAGAGGAGGGCCCGTGGCTCAGCGCGCAACATTATCAATTGTCGTTAATGCATCGCCTGACACCGTCTATTCCATTGTCACTGACTTTGCTGCTTATTCGCAGTGGGTGAGTGAACTGAAGAAGATTGAAATTTTAGAACGTGATGCCGACGGAAGAGCCCTCGAAGTTGAATTTCGTGCTGCAGCATTTGGTCGCTCTACAACGTACGTACTTCGCTACGACTACAGCCGAGCTCCAGGACAGCTCAACTGGAAACAAGTTGATGGCGACATCACGAAGTCACTCGTTGGTCAGTACCGCTTTGAACCATCTGGCAGCGGAACAAAAGTCACCTACGACCTAGAAGTTGAACTCGCTGTACCAATTCCGTCCTTCGTGAAGGCTCGTGCCGCACAGCGCATCCAGATCCAGGCCCTACGAGAACTTAGAGAGCGTGCAGAGCGTCGTTCATGACTGACGTTGCAATAGGTGTCGACATTGGCGGCACGAAGT
>CAIKFN010000026.1 GCA_903826715.1 uncultured Actinomycetes bacterium | reverse complement strand
TTTCGCAGAGCCACCGATGGCCAGAACGGAACTTCTAAGCGCCAACATGGATCGAGTGGCAAAGACGTAGTTGTCACCGTTCCTATTGGAACCATGATCTATTCACAAGATGGTGAACTACTTGCTGATTTAGACGGCCCAGGTGACAAGTGGTTAGCCGCTGAAGGTGGACTCGGTGGAGCCGGCAATAACCGCTTCTTATCAAACAACCGTCGCGCTCCAGCCTTTGCAGAGCAAGGTGAATTCGGACAAGAGGCGTGGTACAACCTCGAGCTCAAATTGAATGCCGACGTTGCACTCATTGGTTTCCCGAATGTAGGAAAGTCAACACTCATTTCTCGAGTATCTGCAGCACGTCCAAAGATTGCGGACTATCCATTCACCACACTCGTGCCAAACCTCGGTGTTGTTCGAGTGGGAACACGAAGTGGTCGCCCAGATGACGCAACTGAATTCGTAATGGCTGACATTCCAGGTCTTATTGAAGGTGCCGCTGAAGGGCGCGGACTCGGTCACGACTTTCTTCGTCACGTAGAGCGCGCACGAGTGCTTTGCGTGCTGCTCGATCTTTCTGAACTGGCTCCTCTTGGGCCACAGGAACAACTCGATATTTTGCTTCGTGAACTTGGCGACTACATGGGCGATCTTCTTGAGCGCCCTCGCGTCATAGTTGGCTCTAAGGGTGACGTTGCTTACAACGAAATTCATGACACGCTTACCATCTCATCTGTAACGGGTGAGGGGATTGACAAACTGGTCTCAGAACTCGCAGGACTCGTGGTGCAGGTTCGTCACGAAGAAGCGCAGGCCTCAGAGCACGAAATCGTGATTCACAAACCAGTCTCTGAAGAGATCAAGGTTGAAAAGCTCGCTGACAACTCATGGGTCATTATTGGACGCGCCGCCGCTCGTGCAGTCCGCTTCCAAGACCTCACGAATGATGAAGCACTCGCAGAAATTGTTCGACGCCTAAAAGACCTTGGTGTTGACCGAATGCTGACTCGCGCAGGTGTTAGAGAAGGCGACATTGTCAACATTGGTCAACTATCTTTTGAGTGGTGGCGAGATGCTGGTGGAGCTGGGCTTGACCGCGGCGAACATCACCGCACAACACGTCGTGAACGACTTGCCCGCCATGGCCGACTTGATTTAGGTGACAGTGATGACGATGAATAGTGCAGTCGTAAAAATAGGGACTACATCGGTTACCGACGCATCTGGTGGTGTTGACTATTCAGTTCTTGTAGGTATTGCTAGTGACGTGGCAAAACTTCGCGCTGAAGGTTGGAACATTGTTGTTGTTACGTCTGGTGCCATTACTGCTGGATGGGCAGAAGTAGGCAAGGGCTCGTCTCGTCCAACTGACGCGCAAACACTCCAAGCGGTTTCTGCCGTTGGTCAACCACTACTCATGCACGCGTGGCGAAACGCATTCGCTGAATTCCACACTGCCGTTGGACAAGTTTTGCTCGCGCCACTTGACTTCTCTCACCGTGGCCAGTACTTGCATGCTCGCGGCACCTTAGAGTCACTGGCTTCACTTGGTGTTGTTGCAATTGTTAATGAAAACGACGCTGTTGCTGACGAAGAAATTCGATTCGGTGACAATGACCGTCTCGCGGCGCTCGTAGCGAACTTGATTGGCGCGACTCATCTGGTACTTCTCACCGATACTGACGGACTGCTGACTGCAGACCCACGACTCGATCCAAGCGCCACGTTGATTGAAGAAGTAAATGCCATTGACGCTGATCTCATGAACCTCGCGGGTGCAAGCCACTCAGCAGTTGGTAGTGGTGGGATGTCTTCAAAGTTGTCAGCTGCCCGCATGGCTACGTGGTCGGGGATCACGACAGTTATTGCTCCTGCTCGCAGTGAGCATGCATTGTCCCAGGCCCTAAGCGCGACACCAGGCTTTGGCACAACATTCCATCCTCGCGCTGGTCGTCTCTCGGCGCGAAAGTCTTGGATTGCGTTTGCAGTGGCGAGCAATGGCTCAGTCACTATTAACGAAGGTGCTCAGAAGGCACTCGTTAATGATGGAAGAAGTTTGCTACGCGTTGGAGTGACGAGTCACGAAGGAAGCTTCGTTGACGGTGACGCTGTTGAAATTAAGGGCTCAGATGGTGAGGTTATTGCCAAGGGGCTTATTCGTGTCTCAGCTGAAGGCTTTAATGAGGGTGATGACGTGGTAATTCACCGAGATGACTTGGTACTGCTTCGCCAGGGCTAATCGCTCCACTACATTTAACTAACTACATTTTAAATTAAAGGATTTCATGAGTACTCTTGACCCCCGCGAAGAACTAGCTCAACGCCTTGGACTCAGTAGCGTCCCACCACCACGCTTCGCATCGCCACAAGATGTCAATGAGCGACTCGCTGCAAATGACTACTTAAGCAATGAGTCAATCGCGTCTGTTGCGTTTTTGGCGGACCGACTCGCGAAGCCAGTCTTGGTCGAAGGACCAGCGGGAACAGGAAAGACTGCACTTGCGCAAGCGGTTGCGAAGTCAATTGGAGCACGACTCATTCGTCTCCAGTGCTACGAAGGCTTAGATGAATCAAAAGCCCTCTACGAGTGGAACTACCGAAAGCAACTCCTTCGAATTCAAGCTGGACGACCAGAGGGATCTGGCGCTGAAGACTGGAAGCACCTCGAAGAAGACATTTTCGCTGAAGAGTTCTTGCTTACTCGTCCACTTCTTGAAGCGATTTCCGCCGAAGACCCAGTGGTCTTGTTGATTGACGAAATTGACCGTGTGGAACTTGAAACTGAAGCGCTGCTGCTAGAAATTCTCTCTGAGTATCAAGTATCAATTCCAGAACTCGGGACCGTTAAGGCGAAGCAGATTCCAATGGTGTTCTTGACTTCAAACAACACCCGTGAACTTTCAGAGGCTCTTAAGCGTCGTTGTCTGTACTTATACGTTGGATACCCTGAGCTGGAGCGTGAGCGTGACATCATTCTTTCACGTGTGCCTGGAATTACTGAAACTCTCGCTACTCAGATTGCTCAGGTTGTTCGCAGTCTTAGAACTCTTGACCTCAAGAAAGCTCCTTCAGTATCAGAAACCCTTGACTGGGCACGAACGTTGGTTGTTTTAGGACGCAAGGAAATAGGTGACAAGGATGCGGCCGAAACTTTGACCATTCTCCTTAAGTACCAGTCAGACATTGAGCGAGCAACCAAAGAACTCCTCGGTCGCTCGAAGCCTGTTGCTTGATCTCCTCGGCGATTTCATCGCCGAACTGCGTGCCGC
>CAIKFN010000025.1 GCA_903826715.1 uncultured Actinomycetes bacterium | reverse complement strand
CGAGGCAGAAAAAACCTAGTTGAATTGAGATGTATTTGACGCAGTGTCGGGATGTACCTAACTCGGGATGAGGCTCATGGCGGACGCCAGCAAGATGAGGATTTTCGCTGTTGCGAACCAAAAAGGTGGGGTTGGAAAGACAACCACCACCACGTCATTAGGGGCTGCGCTTGCTGAAAAAGGCAAGCGAGTACTGATTGTTGACCTCGACCCACAGGGTAATGCCACTACAGGACTAGGTGTAGATGGTCGCCAGTTCGAACGATCTGTCTACGACGTTCTTCTCAACGATGTTCCAATGGTGGACATTGTGGAACCTACCGGGTTTAAGAACCTTTTCGTTGCCCCAGCAACACTTGACCTTGCTGGTGTCGAACAAGAGCTCACTTCTGTGATTTCAAGAGAACTTAGACTAAAAAAAGCCCTGGAATCCGTCGAAGGGGAGTTCGAATATGTGTTCATTGACTGCCCACCATCGCTAGGACTAATTACTATTAACGCTTTTGCTGCGGCAACGGACATTTTGGTCCCAGTCCAGACTGAGTTCTATGCCCTAGAAGGGCTAACCCAACTTTCTCGCATTGTCGAATTGGTCCAAAAAAACCTAAACCCAACCCTTAAGATCACCAAAGTGGTCCTCACCATGTATGACTCAAGAAACACCCTTTCAACCGACGTCGCTAAAGAGGTTCGTAAGGCCTTCCCAGAGGAACTTTGCAAGACCGTAATCCCTCGCACCGTTCGTTTGGCCGAAGCACCTTCATTCGGACAGCCGATTACCGTATTTGATCCATCATCCAAGGGTGCCAAGGCATACCGAGCATTAGCAGAGGAGATTCTTAATGGCTAGAAAACCAGGACTTGGAAAAGGACTCGGAGCTCTTATTCCCGATGGAGGCACTTCAGGAACTACATCACCGGAGCAGTCGGCTCCCCCAGGTGGACCACTACGCAAAGTTCCAGTTTCTTCAATTCGACCAAATAAATTTCAGCCGAGAAAGACCTTCGATGCGGATGGGCTTAAGGCGCTCGCTGCATCAGTTCGTGAACTAGGTGTATTGCAGCCAATCATTGTTCGTGCCATCACAAGTGAGCCAGGCACGTATGAGCTAATTGCGGGTGAGCGACGCTGGCGTGCTGCTGAAATGGCTGGGTTAGATGTAATGCCAGTACTTATCCAAGATGATGTCAATGATCGACTTTCCCTTGAACAAGCTGTTGTAGAAAACCTTCACCGTGTTGACCTGCATGCCCTTGAAGAAGCGGCAGCGTATAAGCAACTGATTGATGACTTTCATCTGACACATGATGATGTTGCTCAGCGTGTTGGAAAGAGTAGAACTAATGTTACGAACACGTTACGACTCCTCAACCTGGGTGAGGCGGGACAAGCAGCTCTTGCCGGATCACAGATTTCTGAGGGGCACGCAAAACTCCTTCTTTCTTTGACAGACAACGATGTTCAAGCAACCATGGTGGCGAGAATCATCAAGAATGAACTCTCTGTTCGTGCAACCGATGAAGCAATCAAGGCCCTCATGGGTGCAAAACCGACGGGCACGGACGGATCGGTGAAGCCAGGAGCAACTGCTGGCGGACGTCCTACGCTTCGACCCGTCCCTGATGCCAGTGTTGCGGAACTCGAAAAACTCCTTGAGGATTATCTCGATACGCGTGTTCACGTAGATCTAAAGGGGAGGAATGGCCGCATTGTCATTGACTTCGCCGACCTTGATGACCTTGAGCGTCTCTACATTGCAATCTCACAGGCCAAATAACCTTCAACCTTCAACCTAAAGTTCTCGTTGAAGTTATCCCCAAGTTGTGGATGAACCTGTGGGTTTCTCTGAAAAGCCTTGAAAGTTAAGGGTTTTGGAGCAAGAAAAAAGCCCCAAAAAGTTCTATCTGTGGATAATCCCATCAAGAACTGACATAAGCGCCTGAGAAAAGACCCCCAAAGCATCTAGGTCCAACGACCCGTGCTCAATGTGAAGCGTGGTCATCCTTGTTTCACGAAGAATTGGCAGTGCCATTCCAGTGACTTCGACTCGGGGCAACACCGGAGAATGAGAAAGAGACGTGGCGACGGTGCTCGCGAGCTGTTCTCCACGTCGAGAGTGTGCTTTGTAACTAGCCCAGTAGTGCAGGTGAATTCCATTGAGCTCGTCATTTTGCTGAAACGAGAGCACCACCGCAGCATTGTTGTCATTGGCGTGAGCTGCAATGTCACTTGGGGGAGTGGTCTCTAAATTGATTACGTCAAAGTCAGAGCGAGTTTGCTCATACAACAACCCAAGTAATGGACTTGTTCCACAGAGAACAAGCAAGCCATTTACAACATCATCAAACCCCGCTATGTCACGAGCTTCATTAACGAGATTTCGTACCGACGCTGCTGTTGTCATGCGGCGAAGTTCATTCAGTGTTTCACGCGTAAGTGTTGCGCTCGGAAAAATTCCTAGGTTGCTTTGAAACTCACAAAGTGCATTCTCGAGCAGAGGACCAAAAATTCCATCAATTTGTCCAGGATTGAATCCAAGTTGTGCCAGCTCAACTTGTAGCTGTGCAACATCGTCACCACGCATGTTTGGGTGAGTGTGAAACAACAAACGTTGACCAAGATGCCAGCCCGCTTCAACAAGACGTGCCCACGTCGTAGAGTCAATTTTCCCAGTAATTTGAAGGCCTCTAGACCTCTGAAAGGCCTCAACACTTATCTTGGT
>CAIKFN010000024.1 GCA_903826715.1 uncultured Actinomycetes bacterium | reverse complement strand
GCCAAGAAGGCAACCAAGCGCAAGCCAGCTAAGAAGGCTGCTGCAAAGAAGACTGCAAAGAAGGCTGCACCAAAGAAGGCTGCAAAGCGCAAGCCTGCTAAGCGCAAGCCAGCTGCAAAAAAGAAGTAGTCAAACACCCTTAGGGGTATTTGTAGCTAAACGGGGGCTTCGGCCCCCGTTTAGTGCTTTCTAGCGTTATTTGAGATCAGAGGGCTCATCAACGTCGTAGCCCCAGGGGCTTCTAAGAATCGTTGAGAATTCAATACCTAGGCGCTGCGCCTCTTGTTCGTGAAGAAACCTGGATCCAATACCGTAGTGAAAGCGGAAGTCGAGTCCTGTAGGCAGGCTTAGAACGTTGGTTCCAGAGCCATGGTGATCGCTCACGATAGTTATTGGAGTTGGTGGTGAAAACTCACTCAATCCCTCAGGGCTTTTTAAATCACCATGGACAATGTGCAACTGTTCATAACGTGACTCGAGCGCAGCGTAAGCATTCGAGACGACTTCGTTGAGTCCATTTGAGTGTGATTCGAATACCTCAATTCCAAGCTTTGTGGCGAACGAGGTGATCTCGGGACTTTCGCTCAGCACGAGCACTTTTCTGGTGCCACAACTTTGCAATACACCACGAGCGAGTTCTTCAGCAAGGTGGCTTACATCGAGCGACGCGTCTTTTCGCAGTCGGTCTTTAGCCAGGTCAAATTGCTTGAGAGGCACTAAGAACGCGTCGTAGGTCATTGATTAATGCTAGACACTCATAGGTACCCAGATACCTATGACAGCCGAAAAGAACGATCTACTTGCCTTTGAAAGGCCACTTATTGAGCGAGGGGAAATTGTCGTTGGTATCGACGAAGTCGGTCGTGGCGCACTTGCTGGCCCCCTTACCGTTGGTGCAGTTGTCCTTAGGGAACTAAATGAACCACCAAAAGCACTCACGGACTCAAAGTTGCTCACACCCCTAAAAAGAGAAAATCTAGAAGAGCCTATTAAGAACTGGGCGAGTGCTTGGTCGCTTGGTTCAGTGACTTCTAAAGAGATAGACGAGTGGGGACTTCGACTCTCACTAGCGGTAGCGGCAACGAGAGCAGTGCAAGGTCTAAGCATTAAACCGACGCACGCTCTTATTGATGGTTCATTTAATCTGCTCGATGCACCCCGCGACGTGAAGTTCGGTGCGTCGCAACCTCCTGAATTGTTATTTTCAAATCTTGCGCACACGACCATTGTCAAAGGTGATCAAAAAAGCGCAACTATTGCTGGTGCCTCAGTACTCGCAAAAGTTGCCAGAGATGCCTACATGAGACAGCTAAGTATTGAATTTCCTAAATACGGCTGGGTTGACAATAAGGGCTACGGCGCATCAGGTCACTTAAAGGCTCTTAGCGAATACGGCACAACGAAGTACCACCGGATTTCATGGAATCTGCCTACGCATAAAGTTGAGTACCAAGCGTAATTAGCGCTAATTCAGTAGTATTTAAAAGTTATGTCATCACTTCTGGAAATTAGAAATCTCAGTGTTAAGTTTGCAACTCGACAAACATTTGCAACCGCGGTCGAGGATTTTTCGCTCTCTATTAACGCAGGCGAATGCGTTGGTCTCGTAGGAGAATCTGGTTGTGGCAAGACAACGAGTGGACTCGCAGTAATGCGCCTTCTTCCGGGGAATGGAAGAATTTCTGAAGGTAGCATCCTCATGGATGGCATAGATCTCTCAACGCTCAGTGAAGTAGAGATGCAAAATTACCGAGGAAATTCTATTGCGCTGATCCCTCAAGACCCAATGAGTTCACTCAATCCAACTATGAAGATAGGTCGACAGATTGGCGAAGGGCTACGGATTCACACTGGCGCTAGTGATGAAGAAGCTCGCAAACGCGCTATTGAAGTTCTCGAGATGGTGGAGATGCCACGACCTTCTGAGCGCCTCAATCAATATCCTTTTGAACTATCTGGAGGTCTTCGCCAGCGCGTGATAATTGCAATGGGCCTCGTAATGAAACCCAAGCTACTCATTGCCGACGAACCAACAACCGCTCTTGACGTGACAATTCAGGCACAAATACTTGACATTATTGATAACTTACGCAAAGAACTCAATATGGCGGTTCTGCTAATTACCCATGACATGGGCGTGATCGCTGGTCGCACCGACCGTGTTGTTGTTATGTATGGTGGAAAGAAAGTTGAAGAGTCGACAACGAGCGAACTCTTTAACGGAATGCGCCATCCTTATACTCAGGCACTTCTTGCATCAATGCCTAGTTTGGAATTAGACACCAAGCAGCAACTTACGTCCATCGCCGGAATGCCTCCGGACCTCACGAAGCGCATTGTGGGATGTCGTTTTGCTCCACGCTGCAAGTTCGCTGACGACCATTGTCAAAGTGAAGATCCGCCTTTGAGCGGTGACAGTCATAAGTTTGCGTGCTTTAAACCAATTAGTGGACCTTCGAGCATTGTTGTCCGGAGTATTGAGACACGTGAAAAGATTGCACCACGCAATGAAATTGCCCGCATTGAAGGACTTGTCAAGGAGTATCCAGTCAAAGCTGGAGTTATTCGTCGCAAAGTCGGTTCAATTAATGCAGTAAGCGATGTGAGTTTTTCAATTTATGAAGGCGAAACATTTGGACTCGTTGGTGAGTCGGGTTGCGGAAAAACAACAATTGGAAGACTCATAGTGGGTCTTGAATTACCAACTTCTGGCACCGTCTCATTTGACGGGAAAGTGGTATCAGCGAAGAGCTTCAAGCCTTCAAAAGCAGATCGCAGCGATCGCCAGATGATGTTCCAAGATCCTTATTCATCTCTCAATCCTCGTATGAAAGTTGCACAGATTTTGGGAGAACCATTGATGGTTCAAAGGCGAGGTTCAAGTGCAGAACAAAAAGCAAGAGTTAATGAACTACTTTCAATAGTTGGACTTGACCCCATGGCTGCAGATCGATTCCCTCACGAATTCTCTGGTGGACAACGACAAAGGATTGGTTTAGCCCGAGCCCTCGCACTCAATCCGCGTTTAATTGTCGCTGACGAGCCGGTGTCTGCACTGGATGTTTCGATTCAAGCTCAAATTCTGAATTTGATGAAAGAACTTCAAGTCGAACATAACTTGTCATACATAATGGTCAGCCACGATTTGGCAGTTGTCTATTACATGGCAGACACGATTGCCGTGATGTATCTCGGAAAGATTGTTGAAATTGGTGATGCAGAGTCAGTATTTCGAACTCCAGCTCATCCGTACACTCAGGGATTACTTGATGCGGTACCAGTTCCGGATCCTGATAGTGAAAAGTCAAAACAAGTTGTAAGAGTCCATGGTGAACTACCTTCGCCAATCAATCCACCATCAGGTTGTCGTTTTCGAACACGATGCCCGAAGGCAGAAGATCTCTGTGCCGACGTAGAGCCTCAGTTCAGTCTTTTTGGGCCTACTCAGCATGCAGCCTGCCATTTCCCTCTGAAGACCCCTGTAACGCTTACGACAGGTAATTGAGATTAGAAATAGTCTTTCGGTTTTTATCGTTCGAGTAGTCGCACTTCAAAAACATCTCGCAGCGCATCTCCAATGTAGTTAATTGATACAACAACCAGTACAAAGAAAAATGCCAGGGGATAGACCTCCCACCAGTAACCATTGGTTATTTGTGACGCCCCATTTTGAAGCATGGTGCCCCAGTCAGTCTGGGGAGGCTGGATGCCAAGTCCTAGGAATCCAAGTGCCGAGAGATAGAGGATCGCATCTGCGACTGAGAATGTGGCGACTGTGACAATGTTGCTTATGGAGTTTGGATATACGTGCCGAAAAATAATGTGCAATCTCGATGCCCCCATGGCGCTTGAGGCTTGAGAGTATTCCAGTTTTCTAATGAGCATGGCGTCACCTCTGATGATGCGTGCGTTACCCCACCAACCAGTCAGACCAATAATTAAAATTAAAAATACTGTTGATCTAGTGAACAACGTAACCATTGTTATCAATAAAAAGATGTACGGGATAGAAAGTAACGCGTCAAGAATTCTCATTAATACGGTGTCTACAATTCCACCAAAAAAACCAGCAATCATTCCGTAAATTGTGCCGAAAATGATTGTTATGAACCCGGCGAGAATTCCTAATGTCAATGAGTATTCACCACCAAAAAAAATTCTGCCCAAAACATCAAAACCGTTACTATCAGTTCCGAGCCAGTGATGCGCGCTCGGAGCTTGATTCCAAGGGCTGCTCAGAGCCAAATTTTGGTCTGTCTGATTCGTGTGATACAGCAGTGGGACTAGAAAACAAGCGACAATCATGGAAAAAAGGAAAAGAACTGAGGCAACCGCCAACTTATTATTCAAGAAAATGTTAAATCTTTGTCTCCACAATGGAGTAATGAAATTATCTGATTTATCCTTATTTACGATTTGAGTAAATTCTGGCGAAGTACTCATTTTTTATCTCGCTTCTACTCGCACGCGTGGATTCACAATTCCCAGTGCAATGTCTGCAAGCAAGTTTCCCATGAGAGTCAAGATTGACACCAAAAGTGTAATTCCAAGTACGGTTGGAATGTCAAGAAGTTGAGCGGCATTTACTGTTTGAATTCCTAAACCAGAATAATTAAATACGCTTTCAATAATAAGTGCGCCGCCAAACAGAGCCGGTAGTGATAATCCGAGAATGGTAACAATAGGCCCTAACGCATTTCTAAATGCATGACGAAATAGAACCTGACGCTTGCTGCAGCCCTTTGCCTTGGCTGTTCGAATGTAGTCTTGGACAAGCACCTCGAGAACTGTGCCGCGCATAAATCGACTGATTCCGGCGACTCCCAGCAAAGTCAAACATGCAACGGGCAAGACAAATGGCAGGGGATCGGTGAACATTGCCCACGGAGCGACTCCTGAAGGTGGCTGAGCGGGTAGATGAAGAATTCCAAAGCTGAAAGTTTGAAGCATCAAAATGCAGAGCAAAAATGATGGCATTGCGTAAAGGACGAAAGCTGTTCCAGTAGCGGCGTAATCAAACGTCGTGTTTCTTCGTGACGCCTGTACAAGTCCTAAAGGTATGGCAATAAAAATTGTCAACAGTAGTGAAGTAAGCGCTAACCATACGGTTCGAGGAATGTAGAGGGCAATAATTTGCCATACTGACATGTTTTGTTTAAATGAGTGCCCAAGATCGAAGTGTAAAAATACCTGAGTAAGGTAACTCCAAAAGCGAATGAAAAATGGGTGGTTCATTCCATGTTGAACACCCCACTGAGCGACAGTTACTTTGTTCGCGTGCGTTCCCAGAACAATGTACGCAGGTGCCAGAATTCCACCTGGCTCGAGGTATGGGAGTGTAAATGTCACTAAAAGCACAATGAGCAAAACGACAAAGGACTGAATTAGTCGTCTAATCACGTACGCAATCACGAGCAAACCTTAGCAGTCTCGATAAATGTTATTCATTGTCATTATTTCAGAGACCCCCATTTATTTGGGGGTCTCTGAAATAACTCTAATTACTTAAAACTGATTCTTTAGTAGTGGTAGTACTCAGGGTTGAAGTTTTGAAGTGGGTTCGGAGTAAAGCCAATTGTACTCTTTAGAGTCTTTATTACTTCCCCGGTGCCTTCACCGTTTGGCTGGAACATAACTGGAAGCTGAGACTGGAAGTAAGCAGCGTATGCAGTCAAGTTTGCAGTACCAAATGTGGTGTCCTTCACTAGAGCAGTCATCTTTGGGTCATTGTAGGCACCAATGTTAAAACTGGCACCTGGCACGAAGCCCCACTCACCTGAAGGGTAGAAGTCAGGAGCGTAGATCCAGCCAGCGCCCCAGTCACAGACGCTCCATGTCTTTTTTCCTGCTGCGCAATCACTTACTACAGAGTTGAATGGCGCAGCCACTTGATTAGTTTTAATCCCAAGTGAGCTCCAGGCGGAAAGAATGGTTTGAACCATGTCAGTAAGACTTGTTGTGCCTGAGCCGTAGAGGAATGAAATTGTTAATCTGTCATTCTTCTTAATCCCTGCTCCACAGTTTGTTGCACCAGTTCCAGGAGATGTGCACTTAAGCTTTCCTCCAACTTTTGTCCAACCATGGCTTGTTAGCAACGCAGCCGCCGTAGTCAGGCTGTATGGGTGAGTATTTGCAGGGCTAACACCAAGCGCAGCAGGTGGATTCGCCGGGAGAGGGCTGTTATTTACAAGAGCGTAACCCTTATCAATCTTGGCAATAATTCCGGCCTGATCAACACCATCTTGTAAAGCCTCACGGATGTAGAGCTGCTTTAGATATTTAGCTTCTGGACTCTTCGAATTCAAGTTGTAAGCCGCATAACTCATGCCCCATGAAGAACCTGTTACCAAATTGTATTTTGAAGCAATCGCCGACCAGTTCGCTCCAACCTTGCCTGGTCCAGGCGCGGGGCTTGTGAGCTGTGTTGGGTCTACATACCCAAGATCAATTGTTCCTGCGCGAAGTGCATTCTGCTCTGACGTTGTAGATGTAAATGCCACTTCTTTCACTTGTGCAACTTGTGAAGCCTGTGGGCCTGCATACGTTGTGTTTGGCACGAGCGTGGCATTTCCAAGGTTGTCAAATGATGTCAAGTGGTAAGGACCGTCAACACCGGACTGCCAGAGTTTGCCTGTGTATGAAGATGTTTTACCAGATTGCTTGTTCAAGTAGTTAACGACTGCCATGCAAGCAGTATTTGTTGACTTCGCACCGTATGCACCTGTTGCACATGTCGATGCACCTTTCGAAGTCACGTCCCATGTGTCAGCAAAAGGTGTGATCTCTGAAAGGTAGTTATAAAGAATCCAGTTTGGGTTAACTGAACTCTTGAAATTAATGGTCACAGTCTTTTCAGTACTTGTAACTGATGAGACTTGATCTGGAATACCGTATCCAGCGTTGTAGCCACAGTACCCAGTTGGGTCAGCTTTATAAAGGTTCAAGAAAAACTGCACAGATTGTCCATTAACAGGCTGTCCGCTTGCGAACTTGTAGTTACCCATATTAATTGTGACAGTTTTGTTACCATTGCTCATAACTGGAGCTGCAGCAAGCGAAAGTCCATTAGGTGCCTCGGCGCCCGGTTGCGGGGTGTCAACAACAGCTGCTGAATTTCCAAGTCCGAACCAATAAAGCGGTCGGTACATAAGGTTCTCAAACTGGTTGATGTTATTTACTGAGAAGTAGGTGCAACTCATGTAAGGGAAAATCCAGTTTGGAGATGCACCTGGTGCTTCCGCCATGGTTAGTGTTTGTGATGCTGCACCACTAGTTGCTGGCACAACGAATCCCATTGTGAGTGTTCCAAAAGCTGCGACGCTCACAAATAATAGACGAAGTCTGTTCTTGAATTTCATAGTGCTGATACCCCCCGCATCACTTTTGTGATGTCAAATAATTGTTGTTTCAAAACCTATCTCGCTTCTGCACAATTATCAAATAGCAATTGGCCAGGAATATTGCCTAATTTTCTTAAAGAATGGGGTCAATAGAAACAAGTACCGCCAGTTCTTTCCATCGAATCCCTTGGCGCCACTTCGTAGCCAATTGGTCAACTTCCCTGATCAGAGATAGTTATTTTTTGGTTTTTTGCAAAGCAATTTTGAGAAGCTTCGTAATTTCTGGGTTTTCGAATTTAAAGTCACTGGCTTGCAATGCACTTGGGAGCACTTTTTGACTCGCTAACAGAGCCATCTCTGTAAGTTCTGCGCCGAGTACCGCTGCAAGGGCGAATTTAGGCACTGCAAGCAATGCTGGTCGGTGCACAGCCTTAGCGAGAGCTTTCGTAAAAGCAGAATTAGTTAGAGGCGCTGGACTCGTGAGATTAAATGCCCCACTCAATTTTCTATCAATAATCCAAAGAATTGCTCGAACTTCGTCATTAAGAGAAATAGGACTTAGCCACTGCTCGCCGGATCCAAGTCTTCCCCCTAAGCCAAGTTGAAAAAGTGGGAGTTGCTTTTTTAGTGCGCCACCAGATCTATCTAAGACAATGCCTGTTCGAAGAGTTGCAACATGTGCACCTGTTGAACTGAGTGAATTCGCTG
>CAIKFN010000023.1 GCA_903826715.1 uncultured Actinomycetes bacterium | reverse complement strand
GCACTACTTACTCTCGTTGGTGCATTCGGAGTTCTTGTAATGAAGAATCCAGTGCACAGTGCGCTAAGTCTCATCATGACGCTGTTCGGAGTTGCTGTTGCTTTTATTGCTCAATCGGCTGACTTCTTGGCGGCAGTACAAATCATTGTGTACGCCGGAGCAATTGTTGTTTTGTTCTTGTTCGTAATCATGTTCCTTGGCGTTGACCGTAATGACACGGTGCGCGTTGATCCACTCGTTGGACAACGAGTCTTTGCTGGAGCAGGTGTTGTTATCACTGTTGGTGGTCTTATTGTGCTGATGGCCCGCGCACACTGGGTAACTGGCGCAATGTCAGTGTCAACCGGTGGGGTAGCGCTTGCTCCAGGATCAGGCAATGTTCAGCAACTGGGAACGGCTGTCTTTACGACCTACATTTTTGCCTTCGAAGCGACTGCAGCACTTCTAATTATTGCTGTGGTCGGCGCAGTGCTTCTGGCACGTCGTGAGCGTACGAGTGATGAGAGTGAGTCATGAACGTTCCCGCCGCTTGGTACCTCATTCTCGCCGCCATTCTTTTTGGCGTAGGAGCCTTTGGACTCCTCACTCGTCGTAGTGCGCTCATTATGTTCATGTGCCTAGAGCTCATGCTCAATGCAGTGAACCTCACCTTTGTCACGTTCGCCAGGACCATGAGCGACATTGGTGGCCAGGCAACTGTGTTCTTCGTCATGGTTGTGGCGGCTGCTGAAGTTACGGTTGGCCTCGGAATTGTGGTCGCGATATTTAGACGTCGAACTTCAACATCAGTTGATGAACTCTCAGAGATGAAGGGGTAGCTATGGCAAAGTTCGCTACTCTCATTGTCCTTTTTCCACTCGTGGGGTTTTTATTCGTTTTAATTAACGGTCGCTCACTCAGCGAAAAGCAGATTGGTATTGCTGGCACCAGCGCAGTGGGCCTGAGTTTTGTTTCGACAGTTATTACGTTCTTTATGCTGCTCGGTCACTCCGGGCGTGAAGTCACAGTAAACCTGTTCTCTTGGATCAGCGTCGGATCACTTCACGTTCCAGCGGCTCTCTTGGTCGACCCACTCTCGATAACCATGTGCCTCTTTGTAACTGGAATCTCTACATTGATTCACTTGTATTCAACGGGCTACATGCACGGTGAAAAGGACTTCAGGAAATTCTTCTTGTACCTCAACCTTTTCGTGTTCTCAATGCTGGTCTTAGTACTCGCAAACAACCTCGTCCTCACCTTCGTTGGGTGGGAAGGCGTGGGGGCATGTTCCTACTGGTTAGTGAGCTACTACTTTGATCGCGACAGCGCAGCAAGCGCGGGCAAAAAAGCATTTGTCTACAACCGCGTTGGAGACTTTGGACTCCTCATTGCAATGTTCTTCTTGTTCTCACACCTACACACTCTTAACTACATTTCAATTTTCGCTGGTGCTGGTGTGTTGACTCCAACCATTGCCACATTGATTGTCTTGTCACTACTACTTGCGGCTACGGGTAAGAGTGCTCAAATTCCACTCTTCAACTGGCTACCTGACGCAATGGAAGGTCCAACTCCGGTCTCTGCACTAATCCACGCCGCCACAATGGTTACCGCTGGTGTGTATCTACTCTGTCGCATGGCGCCAGTTCTCGCGTTGTCGGTTCCGGGACGCACAACGATCGCAATAATTGGCGGGGTGACTGCGTTTGTAGCTGCGACAATTGCTACTTCGCAAAAAGACATTAAAAAAGTTCTGGCCTTTTCAACTGTTTCTCAAATCGGCTACATGGTCATGGCCGTTGGTGCGGGTGCCTACTCAGCCGCAATTTTCTTGATGATTGCTCACGCATTCTTCAAGGCACTGCTCTTCTTGGGATCAGGTTCGGTAATCCATGCACTGAACGGGGAGCAAGACATGCAAAAGATGGGTGGACTACAGAAGTATCTTCCACTTACGTTCCCTACCTTTCTCATTGGTTGGCTAACTATTTCTGGAATTCCTCCATTCGCTGGATTCTGGGCGAAAGGTGATGTGCTGGCGAACGTATACGGCTACTCAAAAATCCTCTGGGCACTCGGTGTTCTTACAGCTCTGCTCACGGCGTATTACATGAGTCGACTGTTTGTACTTACATTCCGTGGCACTGAACGCTTTAGGGCAGTAACGCAAGGACATGACCCTCACGAATCACCTTGGGTTATGACGCTGCCACTAGTCATCCTTTCCGCGCTCAGTGTTCTTGGTGGTGTAATTGATCTGCCTTGGATACATCACAGCTCACTCGCTGGATTCCTTGATCCCACATTTGGCTATATCCCATCGGTGGTTACCACGGGAACAGTGGGCCAAATCGTTCTCGCACTCGTTGACGTCATAGTTGCACTCATCGGTCTCATTGCAGCCTTCAGTATCTGGAAGACCAGAACGCAGTCAACTCGCTACGAATCATCATTCTTTGAGCACGTATGGCGTTGGGATGATTTCTACGACACAACAATTGGGCGTCCGCTCACTCGAGTTTCAAAATTTGCAGGTGAAGTGGTTGAGCCAAAGATTATTGACGGCGCCGTTACAGCGGTCGCTGCCAGCGTACGAAATAGTGCCCAAGGTGTGAGTAAAACGCAGTCCGGATTTGTCCGCCACTACGCACTCGCAATGACCTTGGGGCTAAGCGTGATTGTTGTCTATCTCGTAGGAAGGGCTGGCTAGAAATGCATTCATCATTCCTACTCAGTGCTCTCATACTTGTTCCATTGCTTGGTGCAATTGGATCAATGCTCACAAGAAAAGTTCCAGGACGTTCTTACATTGCTGCCGTTGCGGCATCTGTCGTTGAAGTAGGTATCGCATTCGTAGTGTGGATTACCTACAACAACCACATCACTGGTGCGGCAACGTTTGACTTTGCAACACGACACGTCATCTCTGCTCCGCTAGGGCTCGCCTACGACGTGGCACTTGACGGGATCTCGCTCATGATGGTGATGCTCACGGCAATCGTGGTTCTACTCGCACTGCTGGGTTCTCGCGAACGTCGAAGTGAGCCTGCATTTGTTTCATGGATGCTGGTATTGACCTCGTTCACAATGGGTAGCTTCCTTGCTCACGACGTGATGGAATTCTTTATCTTCTTTGAACTCACTCTTATTCCGTGCTTCTTCATTATTTCGCAGTGGGGCGGCAAAGAGCGTGCGAATGCTGCCCTGAAGTTCTTCATCTACACCTTCGTAGGTTCCGCCTTCCTCTTTATTGGAATTTTGTACTTAGGCTTTGCGCACCAACACCAAACCGGAACGGCACTGACGTTTGCGTACGGGGCACTTTCAACAACAACAATGTCGCACTCAACCGCAGTGTGGCTCTTCCTCGCGTTTGCAATTGCCTTCGCAGTGAAGTCACCAATTTGGCCACTGCATACCTGGTCGCCACTGGCCTATGCAGAGGCACCGACTGCTGGATCAATCGAGCTCTCAGCGTTGCTCGCAAAGCTTGGTTCTTATGGACTTCTACGTTTCGCCGTTGCGCTCCTACCGTTGTCACTCGCGTCGGTTCGCCCTTACGTAATGACGCTTGCAGTCATTGGAATTTTGTATGGCGCGGCACTCGCGTGCGTCACTCCGGATCTAAAGCGCTTAGTGGCGTACTCATCTCTCGGTCAAATGGGGTTCATCACGCTTGGAATTATGACGGGCTCAACAATTGCCACCTCTGGTGCAGTGCTGATGATGTTCAACCACGGGATCATCACCATTGGTTTCTTCCTCGTAATTGATTTCATTCAGAAGCGTCGCGGAAGCATTTTGCTTAAGGACATAACTGGGCTTCAGGGACCAGCACCGGTGCTCGCTGCACTCTTTACTGTTCTCATGATGGCGTCAGTGGGACTACCAGGGCTCGCTGGATTCGTTGGTGAATTCTTGATTCTGCTTGGAACATTCGCCACGCACGCTTGGTGGGGAGTCTTTGCATCACTTGGTGTTATTACTGCAGCTCTCTATCTTCTATGGCTGTATCAGCGCGTATTCCACGGTGAAGCAGTGGGTGACAACGCAAAAATAACTGACGCCACTAACCATGAGCGCTGGGTGCTCGCACCGATTGTTTTGCTCGTAGTGCTTATTGGTGTGTACCCACACATAGCACTCGAAAAAATAACTCCATCCGTGCAGCAAATAATTGAGCACGTTGCGCCATCAGGAGTGAACAAGTGAAAATAGCTATTCCAACAATTCACTACCTAGCAATTCTTCCCGCCATCTTGCTGCTGGTGAGCTCGGTGGGACTACTTTTTGCAACTGCACTCATGGGCAAGAAGATAAGTACTCAGGTTGCTTCGTTTGTGACGGTGCTCACTGGTGCTGCAGTTCTTGTTGTTACATTCGTGCAGTGGTCGCAGGTTGCCAATCATGGTGCCAGCACAACTATTGCTAATGCCATAGTCCTTGATGGGTTCTCAGTTGTTTCAACTGGAATTATTGCAATTGGTCTGATCCTGTCAACGTTCGTTGCACACGACTGGTCACTACGTGAAAAATTGACTGGAGCAGAGTTCCACATGCTCGCTCTAGCTTCAACCACGGGTGCAGTTCTCATGACACAGGCCAATGACTTGATTGTTATTTTCCTTGGCCTTGAAATCCTCTCAATTGGTCTCTACGTTCTCGTTGCCTTTGATCGTCACCGCGCAAAGGGACAAGAAGCAGCTCTCAAGTACTTCTTGCTGGGTGGGTTTGCATCGGCACTCTTCATTTATGGCGCAGCGCTGGTTTACGGTGCAACCGGGACTACAAACCTTTCGTCAATCTCGTACTTCCTCGGATCAAATATTCTGCTGCACCCTGGCCTTCTCTACGCCGGCGGCGGTCTGTTGCTGGTGGGATTCGGTTTCAAGGTCGCTGCCGTTCCGTTCCACCTATGGTCGCCTGACGTTTATGAGGGTGCACCATCTCCGGTAACTGGATTCATGGCGAGCATTGTCAAAGTTGGCGCATTCGCAGCATTCATTCGAGTAATGATTTCTGCACTAGGAACGCAACTAGATACCTGGCGTCCAATTCTCTGGGCGTTCATTGCACTCTCTGCGGTGCTTGGTGCATCGCTTGGTCTTATTCAGCGCAACGTAAAGCGGATGCTGGCGTATTCATCAATCAACCACACTGCATTCATTCTGCTTGGAATTTGGGCGGGGACTGCACGCGGAATTGGTGGAACATTGTTCTACCTAATGTCCTATGTACCGGCGGTAATTGGCTCATTCGCGGTGGTTTCCGTCGTAGGTGGACTCGCAGATGACAATCACGACGTATCGGCGTACAAGGGGCTCGGAACATCTGCATACAAGGGTCTCGCACGCCGCCAGCCTCTCCTGGCGGGGGCGTTTGTCATTTTGCTCCTGTCACAACTTGGTGCGCCAGGAACAACGGGTTTCTACGCAAAGTTTGCAGTCCTAGAAGCAGCTATTGAGCAGAACGGTCCAGCCATTGCGCTGATCACAATCGT
>CAIKFN010000022.1 GCA_903826715.1 uncultured Actinomycetes bacterium | reverse complement strand
CATTCTTATTAACCACGAACCAGTTGATGCCTTCTCAACAATTGTTCACAAGTCCAATGCTGACTACTACGGACGTCGTATGTCTGAGCGTCTAAAAGAGCTCATCCCACGTCAGATGTTTGATGTGCCAATTCAGGCCGCTGTTGGTGGACGCATCATCTCTCGTGAAACAGTAAAGGCTCGCCGCAAGGACGTACTGGCGAAGTGTTACGGCGGAGACATCACCCGTAAGCGCAAGCTGCTCGAAAAGCAAAAAGAAGGCAAGAAGCGTATGAAGAACCTGGGAAGAGTTGAAGTCCCCCAGGAAGCGTTCGTTGCTGCCTTGAAGTTAGAGGACTGACCCTTTCTATCTGGCACTCAGTAGAATTGAGTGCCAAAGGGGAAAGTATGGCTCGTCGCTCACCAAAAACACCTGTTTCGACACCTGCTGACCTCGACGCGCGTAAAGCCAAGATTCTCGAGTCCGTTGTTGTTGAGCACGTCGACACCGCCATGCCAGTTGGCTCATCGTCTGTTGCAAGCGCACCGGGTCTTGACGTTTCGCCCGCCACTGTTCGCTCAGAAATGGTGACTCTGGAGCGTGAGGGATTTCTCACGCAACCTCACACCTCGGCTGGTCGAATTCCAACTGACAAGGGATACCGATACTTCGTAGATCACCTACAGTCGGGCGTTCTAGGAAAAGCACAGCAGCATCAGGTGAAGGACTTCTTTGCCAATGTTCGAGGTGAAGTTGAAGACGTGCTCGAGCAAACCTCAACACTGCTGACCAAAATGACCAGTTACACCTCAGTTGTTATGGGCGCTGGTCACAGCCAGGCAAAAATTCTGAATGTGCAACTCGTAAACCTTGACGCCCGCCACCAGCTGCTCGTTACTGTTTTCTCTGACGGACTTGTCCTAAAGAACAGTCTCATGACGACCTTTGACGCAAGTCATGAAGAAGTTGCAGAAGCATCTAAGCAACTCAATGCGCTACTCATAGGCACCACGCTCGGGGAGAGCATTCAGGTTCCTTCACGCGGTGACCACGTTGCAGCGCTGGTTCGTGATGCTGCGAGCGTCTTGCACAAAGAAAAGCCCACCACCGAAGGTGAACAGGTCTACATTGGCGGCTCCTCAAAGGTTGCTGAATCATTCGACGGAGTAGAGACGGTGCAGAAGGTCTTGAGCATCTTGGAACAAGAGCTCCTCGTGGTTTCTTTAGTGCAAGACATTCTTGAGCTGGACATTTCAGTTTCTATCGGTACCGAAAATGGTTACGAGCCACTTTCAGCCGCTTCAGTAATTGTTGCGCCAGTAACAATTGATGGTAATTCAGTGGGAGCAGTTGGACTACTTGGCCCTACGCGAATGAAGTACCGCGAAGCAATGATTGCGGCGGAAACTGTTTCAAAGCACCTCACACAACACTTTGGTGGAGAAGAAATTGTCTAGTTCAGATTTATACGAAATCCTGGAAGTTGATCGCAACGTTTCACAAGATGACCTAAAAAAGTCCTATCGACGTCTTGCTCGCCAGCTCCACCCTGACGCGAATCCTGGTGACGCTGCAGCAGAAGCCAGGTTTAAAGAGGTGTCTCAGGCGTACGAAATTCTTTCGGATCCAGAGCGTCGATCCAACTACGACCGATTCGGTTCTGACGTAGGTGGTGGCGCCAATCCATTTGGTGGCGGTTCAGTACAAGACATCTTCGACATGTTCTTTGGTGGCATGGGTGGTCGCCAGCAACAGCGCGGTGGTCCCCAGCCTGGTCCTGACGCTGAAGTCGTGCTCGACATCACACTTGACGAAGCGGCATTCGGTGCAACAAAAGATTTGACGGTAACGCTTCCAGTTAGCTGCGTGACGTGTCACGGAAATGGCTGCGCTGATGGAACCTCACCAGTTACCTGCGTGGAGTGTGCGGGAATGGGTGTAGTGCAGCGCATTCGTAATTCAATTTTAGGCCAGATGGTCACGTCAACGCCGTGCTCGAGATGTAACGGCATGGGATCTCGAATTGATTCACCGTGCAAGGACTGTCGCGGAGAAGGACGTCGCAACGACACCGTCACTATGAAGGTTCAAATTCCTGCTGGTGTTGAAGAAGGTTCAACCATGCGTCTCCAAGACCGTGGACCTGCGGGAGCTCGCGGGGGCGGCAATGGACGGCTCTTTGTTCATCTGCGCGTTGCAGATGACCCACGCTTTGAGCGTGATGGCAGTGACCTTCACCACGAAGCACGAATTTCTTACACGCAGGCAGTACTTGGAACAACCATTGAAGTTCCAACACTTCGCGATACTCACATGGTGGAAGTCGAAGCGGGAAGCCAGACTGGCACCGTGCACCGTATTCGTCACGAAGGAATCCAGCATCTTCACGGTCGAGGACACGGTGATCTCTTCGTTCACCTTGTTGTTGATGTTCCAACGAAACTCGACGAAACGTCTGAAGATTTACTACGAAAGCTCGCCGAGCACCGAGGCGAAGCAGTGAACGAAAAGGGTGGGCTCTTTCACCGTCGCGGGTCTAAGAAGTGAGTGCAGAACTCTGGCAGCGCAGAATTGATGCGCTAGGTCAGTTCCGAGTGCAGAACCCTGAGCGACCAGAACTCACTAAAGACGATGAACACCACCTTCGAACGGTGCTTCGCGCCAAGAGCGGGGAAGAGATAGTTGTTACAAACGGAGAAGGATCGTGGTCGCTGTGTGAAGTAACTGACACGGGTATCACACGTGTGACGCCAGTAGCGACTGATCCAGCTACTGAAGAAACAGTTTTATATCTCGTTCCTCTAAAGGGAGACCGCAGCGAATGGGTCGTAGCTAAAGCAACTGAACTTGGTGTGAGTCGAATTGTTCCGTTAATGAGTAGCCGCATTGCCGTGAAGTTCAAGGGTGACGTACGAGACAAGATCTTGTCGAGGTGGCGTCGTATTGCTGCAGAGTCGTGCGGGCAGTGTCGAAGAACCTATGACGTGGAGATTGATGAACCGGTACAAATAAGTGACGTCCCGGTGAACGTTTGCGTTGCTGACTTTGCTGGAGAGAGTGACTGGTCTGGCGTTCGAGGCGTTGCTATTGGTCCTGAAGGTGGCTGGGCGCCTGAAGAATGGGGCCCAGAGCGCAGAAAACTTGGACTTGGTCCAACAGTTCTACGAGGAGACACCGCCGGGGTAGTTGCCGCCTCGCTTCTGGCGTATGGCGCTGGCGACTGGGGATTTACCCTAAAGAGCCGCCCAAATGGGTAATGATGTTGATAACACATGAGTGATTGCCTGTTTTGCAAAATAGTTGCGGGAGAGATTCCGTCCAAGATCGTCGCACAGAGCGACACCGCGTACGCGTTCTACGACATTGCGCCCCAGGCCCCAGTGCACGTTCTCGTAATTCCTAAAGAACACATTGCAACAGCTGGACACGTGACCAACACTCACGGCGGCATTGTTGACGATTTATTTCTCCTCGCACAAGAAGTTGTTGAGCTCGAGGGAATAAAAGAGAGCGGCTACCGACTTGTATTTAATGTCGGTGAAGACGCTCAAATGACCGTGCCACACCTTCACATGCACGTGTTGGGTGGACGCAGAATGGACTGGCCTCCCGGATGACCTTTGATGCCAAGGCCGAAGAGGCCATGACGGCGACCACCTTTGTACCAAACACGCACCTCATGTCTGGGTTGCTTGGGCCAAGAGACGAGCACCTACGAGTTATTGAACGCTCTTTTCCTGCGTCAAAGATTCGCGTTCAGGGAAATCAGATTTCGGTAACGGGTCCTGACGCTGCAAAAGTACTTCGGCTTTTTGACGAGCTCGTACTTGTTCTCGAGAGTGGACAGGCCCTCGATGTTATAAAAATTTCTCGCACCGTTGACATGGTGGCTGATGACTTGCGTCCTAGTGAAGTCTTGAAGCACGAAGTAGTTCGTGGGGCAAAAGGAAAAGCTATTCGCCCCTCAACGGCTGGACAGAAGCGCTACACCGATGCCATAGATTCTTCAATCATTACTTTCGGAATTGGACCCGCGGGAACTGGAAAGAGTTACTTGGCTGTAGCCCAAGCAGTGCAGGCGCTGCATCGTCGTCAAGTTAATCGAATTGTTCTCACTCGTCCTGCTGTTGAAGCTGGTGAGCACCTCGGCTTCTTGCCCGGTGACCTCATGGCCAAGATTGATCCATACCTTCGACCACTGTATGACGCGCTCTATGACATGGTGGGACCTGAAGGCGCACAGCGCATGATTGCAAACGGAACCATTGAAGTCGCACCACTCGCATTTATGCGCGGGCGCACACTTAATGACTCCTTCATTATTCTTGACGAAGCGCAGAACACCACACCTGAACAGATGAAGATGTTCCTTACGCGTATTGGCTTCAACTCAAAAGCGGTTGTTACTGGTGACGTCACTCAAGTTGACCTCAATGGAAAACCCAGTGGCCTTGCGAACATTGAAAAGATTCTCTGGAATGTTGATGGCATTAGCTTCATTCACCTTGGCGCCAAAGACGTTGTGCGCCACCGTATTGTTGCGGATATTGTCACCGCATTCGACAACTACCTACCATGACCATTGATATTTACGCTGCCGACGAGCAGCATGAGTTCGACATTGACTTGGAGCGTTGGATTGCTCTTGCTCAGGGCGCCCTCAGTGACGAAGGTGTTCGTGGCCTTGCTGAAGTTTCGCTGATCTTTTCAGATGAGCCAACAATTGCGGCACTGAATAAACAGTTCATGGGCAAAGATGGACCAACTGATGTCCTTAGTTTCCCTATTGACAATGAACCAGAGCCCAGTGGGCGAGTACCAGATGCTGGCGGCAGTGGTCCGGGAGAGCCTCCTGCTCTAGAAATTCCTCAACTCGTAGGTGACATAGTCATCTGTCCGTCAGTTGCTGCTCAAAACGCGATTGAGCACGAATGCACATTTGATGATGAAGTCGCCCTGCTAGTTGTGCACGGTGTACTCCACCTGCTTGGTTGGGATCACATGGTTGATGAAGAAGCAGAACGAATGGAGGCTCGTGAACGCGAGCTTCTCAGTCGTCACTACCGAAAGATTCAATCATGATGGCAATCGACTGGTCTACCAGTGATACCTATTTATCGGTAGCGGTAATCGTGTTGTTGTTCTTGTCAGGATTCTTTGCCCTGGCAGAAACATCACTAGTTCGAATGAATAAATCTCGTGCTCGTTCACTTCGCGATGAAGGCCGACGAGGTTCAAAGGCACTCGTTGAGCTAGCTGAGGCTCCAGAAAAGTTCCTTAACCCACTGCTTCTTCTTGTGCTCATCTGTCAATTGGTTTCTGCGACCATGGTTGGTGTACTTGCGGGTCGACTCTTTGGTGCATCGGGAGTGTTTGTAGCAACGGTTGGGGAAGTTGTTGTCATCTTTGTCATTTTTGAAGCTATTCCAAAAAACTATGCAGTGCAACACGGCGACTCCGCCGCACTCACTACCGCGCCGATTGTCGGAAGTATTCTCAAGTTCTGGCCAATTAAGTGGCTCTCAACAGTTCTGCTTGCAATCGCACACGCAGCGATTGGTTTGTTAGGTGAGTCAACTGACTCACACCGAATGACTGAATCAGAAGTACTAGCAATGGCTGATGTAGCGCACGAAGATGAAGCAATCGCGTCAGAGGAACGTAACTTCATCCACTCAGTAATTGAATTCGGTGACACCATCGTTCGAGAAATTATGGTGCCACGAACTGACATAGTTGAACTTTCTGCAACAGCCACTGTTCGCGAAGCTTTAGATCTTGCCATCAGTACAGGTCGAACTCGAATTCCCGTAACAGGTGAAGACATTGATGACGTCGTAGGTATCGTAAATCTTCGCCATCTTGCTGGACTTGTCGCAGAGGGACGTGGCGAAGAGTTAATCAGCGTCGGAATGGGTGAGCCACGATTCGTGCCTGAAACTAAAAAGGTTGCACTGCTGTTAACTGAGATCCGCCAAGCGAAGACTCACATGTGCATTGTCATTGACGAACACGGTGGGACTGCTGGTCTCGTAACACTTGAAGACATTTTGGAAGAACTCGTTGGGGAGATCACCGACGAGTCTGATCCGGTTGAAGTTGAAGAAGAAATTCAGTCAATTGAAGCGGGAATCGAAGTAAGTGGACGAGAAAACATTGGAGACATTAATGACGAATACTCACTATCTCTACCTACTGGAGCATGGGACACCGTAGGTGGTCTTGTGCTCGACCTCGCGGGTGACGTCCCAGAAGTGGGAGACTCTTTTGATACCGAGCACTACCGCTTAACAGTGATTCGCATTGATGGCGTTCGTATTGAAGAGGTTCTCATCGAACCAGTACAGGAGCAGGAGTGACGAAATCTGGATTCGCGGCGATTCTTGGTCGCCCGAACGTTGGTAAGTCAACGCTCATCAATCAGGTAGTTGGAACCAAGATTTCAATTACTTCATCAACGCCTAACACCACTCGTAACGCCATTAGAGGCGTATTCACCGAAGGTGATATTCAGGTGATCTTTGTAGACACCCCAGGTATTCACCGCCCAAAGACATCACTTGGTGGCCGCCTAAATGCAACCGCACGAACTGCTGCAGAAGGCGTTGACGTAGTGATGGCTGTCATTGAAGCGGGTGCGTCTATTGGCCCTGGAGACCGAACCGTCATTCAGGCAATGCTTGAATCTGCGCGACACCCCAATGGTCCACGCCCAGTTGTGATTGTTAACAAAATGGACAAGCCCGGTCGAGAAGCTGTAGCCAAACAACTCATGGCAGCAACTGTTGCGGTGCAAGAGATTGCAGAAGAGCGATCACTAACTGCAGTTATTCCTCGTGTTGAATATTTCCCAGTTTCAGCTAAAACTGGTGAAGGAACAGCTGAACTGCTCAAGTACGTGATGGCAGCTATGCCTGAATCACCCTTTCTTTTTCCTGAAGATGAAGTATCAGACGTTCCTGAAGCAATTTGGGTGGCGGAACTTGTTCGTGAGCAGTTAGTTCGAAAGACAAAGCAAGAGCTTCCTCACTCAATTCACTGTCGAGTAACTGAATTCGAATGGCCACACATCACTGTTGAGATCTTGGTGGAACGCGAAAGTCAAAAAGGAATGGTCATTGGAAAAGGTGGCCAGCTACTTAAAGACGTAGGCATCGCTGCACGTCGTCAACTTCCCGAGGGATGTTTCTTGGAGCTGAAGGTCTCGGTTGAACCGGGATGGCAAAAGCGTGACGACATGCTTGACCGCTTCGGTTACTAAATACTTTCTAAAAACGTAATAACTTCTTGCTTGTCGCGAGTTCGCTTCATTGGCGGAAGTTTCTTG
>CAIKFN010000021.1 GCA_903826715.1 uncultured Actinomycetes bacterium | reverse complement strand
TTGCCTCGACACGCTTTGGTGGGGTTTAGAACTTTCTGACACGCGAACACTAGATACTCACGTAAAGCGACTACGACAGAAAATTGAAGACGAACCCGCTGACCCTAAGCACTTGCTTACAATTCGTGGTGTGGGCTTTCGTCTAGACGCATAAAAGATACGAGTAATCTCTAGGCAGCACCTAGGAGATCACTTGACTAATTCAACTGAGGCCACTCATTTTGATGTCGTCATAATTGGTGCAGGTATTTCTGGAATTAATGCGGCACACGAGCTCATCACCAACCATCCCGGTAAGAGTTTTGTGATCCTCGATGCACTGAGCAGCTTTGGTGGCACGTGGTTGACCCACACGTACCCAGGAGTGCGTTCTGATACCGAGCTCTACACCCTCGGCTACAGCTACAAGCCATGGAAGGGTGCTCCCTACGCCGGTGGCGCAGACATTCATACATACCTTGGCGAAGTAATCGAAGCATTCGACGTAGCAAAACACATTCAGTACAACCAACGAGTCGAAAGTCTTAACTGGGACACTGCAGGTAAGCAGTGGACCGTTGGTGGAATCAACAAAGAAACTAAAGAACAGTTCTCATTAAGCGCAGACTTCATTTGGTCTTGCCACGGTTACTACCGACAAGAAAAGGGCTATACGCCAACGTGGCCTGGAATGGAAACCTTTGAGGGAGAAATAATTCATCCTCAGTCGTGGCCAGAAAATACAAACTTCAAAAATAAACACGTTGTGGTCATTGGCTCAGGTGCAACTGCAGCGACACTTGTTCCGGCAATAGCAAACAATTGTGGACACGTCACTGTCTTGCAACGTTCCCCCGCCTACTTCTTTCAGAGCCCCAATAAAGACGACCTGGCTGATCAACTCCGCTCAGATGGCGTCGATGACGTAGAAGTTCACGCGAAAGTTCGAGAGAAAGCGATTCTCGAAATGCAAGGGCTTACGAACTTCATTGCAGAGAATGCAGAAATTTCTAGAAACGGCATGATCCAAATGGTGACGAGTCAGCTACCTGAAGGATTCGATGTTGCAAAACACTTCACGCCTCGTTACTTACCTTCTGAACAACGCGTGGCACGAATTCTTGATGGCGATTTCTTTAAAGTCATCAGCTCTGGGCAAGTTTCAATGGTGACTGATGAAATCAGCACGTTCACCCCAAGTGGCGTCATCACCAAAGATGGAACAGTTATTGATGCTGACGTTGTAATCACGGCGACTGGTTTTGAGCTGTCTGTACTCGGTGACATTGCCATGAGAATCGATGACGCACCAATTGATGTTGCTGAGCGAATAACTCACCGTGGCGTTATGTTCAGTGGTATTCCTAACTATGCGTGGAGTTTTGGTGCACTGCGACTTAGTTGGACTACCCGTATTGAAGTCATTAGTGATTACATTTCACGAATGCTGACTTTCATGGACGGCCAAGGAACAAAAGTGGTCACCCCAACACTTCGCCCGCAAGATCAAGGAATGCAAATCCGTCCCTTTGGTGATCCACAATTTTCACCTGGCTACGTGCAGCGAGCAAGAAATTCGCAGCCTCGCTCTGGCGACCATGAGCCTTGGATGATGAACATTGACTACTGGGATGAGCGTGAAAAACTTCCGAAAACTGGTTTTGACGATGGAACTCTCGTTTTCGAGAAATAGTGAGAACATAGAAGCATGACTAAAGCAAAGATGTTCGAGTGGTTAGGCGTTGTAACGGCTATTTGTTACTCGCTACTCATTGCCATGAACATTGGTGGTGAGTTCATAGGTTTCTCTCTTTTGTTGCTGTCTTCGATATTCATTGGGATTTGGGCGCGCATGGGAAGGCACCGTGGAATTCTTTTTCTTCAGTTTTTCTACGCCACCGCAGGGATCATTGGGATGATCCGTTGGTTTAAATAAGCAAGCGAGCTACTGGGCTTTCTTAACAACTTCACGCGAATCACGTGCGGCGGCTTTAAAAATTCCCTTACTCATTAGCGACTTTTCAACGTTTCTACGTTGCTCATAGACAGCTTCACGATCTGCGTGAATTGCTGGGTCATCAGGAGCTGCCCATCCTGCAAGGTCGGCTAGGTGACACGCCAAGCGAATATCAGAATCGAGCAGTTCCATTGCTCTGCGCATGAGAACATCTGGTCCCCCCGCGAGTGAAGCAATCTCTGCGCCCAGGTCAGCATTCGGTGCAGGCTTTAAGTGTGACGCAACACCGTCCCACCATCCACCGTTGAGGCGCCAGATGTTTCGAACAACAAATTCAGGCTCGTCATAGAGCGGACGAAGATACGGCTTCTCGAGAACTTCACTCGGAACTTTCACTTTGTGAATAATTGTGTCGAGTGTTTCCCCGGCGTTCATCATGGCAACAACTTCAGTAACGAGCGACTCGAGTGATGACGCAATGTCATCGAGCACTCTTGCGATCCGCTCTTTGCCTTCAATGGGAAGTCCGTGAGCGGGAACGAGAAGTTCTGGCCCTTGAGCAATCATTTTGCGAAGAGCCTGCGCCCATTCGAGTGCGTAGCGCTGCACCTTTTGTGGGTTACCAGCATTTGGGTAATTCCAAATGATGAAGTCACCGGTGAAGATCCACTTCTTTTCAGGAAGCCACGCCCACAAGTGATCATCTGTTTCTCCGCGAGCGTGATGGAGCTCAATAGTTGTGCCACCAGCGTTCAGTGTCAACTGATCCGTGAACGTCTCATCAGGGAAAAGCGTTGAACGAGAAAGGAACCGCTCCGCACCCTCAGTAATTTCAACCGACATGTCGCTTCTGATGCCGCCGAACTGTCGCTTATTGATTGCAACGTTCCAGAGATTTGTTTCCTCGTAACGAGCGAGTCGTTTTGCAACATTTCCATGAGCAATGACATGAGGGCGCTTTTCGCCACGAGCTTCGGCGTCTTTCTTGAACGCAACGCTGCCGCCAACGTGATCAGCATGACCGTGGGTGTAGACGAGTGTCGTTATTGGCTTGTTGCTCCAGGTGCGAATTGCTTCAACCACCCCTTGGCCACTTCCTGGACCAGAAGCGTCAAAACACATGAGGCCGTCACCGACGTCAAGGACAACACAGTGGCTG
>CAIKFN010000020.1 GCA_903826715.1 uncultured Actinomycetes bacterium | reverse complement strand
TCGCTCGGTACGAGTTCCAATCGCCGCAATTTTGTACGGAGTAGTCGTGGTGTGAGCCCAAACGCCTGGGTAGCCGTCAAGTCTTCCGACATCGCCAAGCAGGTTCGAAACATCAAAGCTCTGCACGGTTGCGATAACTGCGTCTTCTAGAAGCTCATTGTGTGCCTTGCCAGACGATGGATCATCAAGCACGCTTACAACTGGCCAAGCAACAACTTGCCCCGGAGCGTGATACGTAATGTCTCCCCCACGGTCAGCGTCAACCACCACAGCATCAAGTTTGCTCAAATCAGTGAGAATGTTTTTCGCTTCAGTACGTACACCTTTGGTGTAGGTAGGCGGGTGCTCAAAAAGCAGGATGTAATCATCCTTCGCATTTAGAAGCGCCCGCTGGAAATCATTGGCCTCGGCGAACGTAACTTTGCCGAGATGGCGCCGACGCAACATTTAGCGCTCGCTCTCCAAGTCCATTCCTGCGAGCAGTTCAGCAACCCTTTCGAGGTACGCAGCAGCAAGTACCGGCTCACAGACTCGGTGGTCGAATGAAAGTCCAAGAACAATTCTGTATCCAATTTCAATAGATACTTTCTTCTTCTTTTTCTTAGCAACCACAGGAACTTCACGAACAGAACCAATCGAGAGAACCGCAACTTGAGGTTGAATGATGATTGGAGCGGTGTAGAGCGTGTGAGGGCTTGGTGAGCGCATCAACGTAAATGTTCCACCCATGAGGTCATCAGCAGTCATTTGACGCTCGCTTAGACGCTCATCAAGTTCACTTACTCTGCGTGCCAGCGCACGAAGCGTGAGGCCACCGGCTGCGTGTACAACTGGGACCAGCATGCCGTCTTCATCGAGTGAGCGAACAAAACCCAAACTAACGGTGCGGTGAACAACGATTTCTTCGCCCTGAAAGGTTGCATTCAGGTACTCAAAGTCACTCAATGCACGAACAGCAGCGAGCCCAACAACCATTTCGTCGGTGATCGTGATGCCATCTTTGCTTTCACGACCCTTTTTTGCGAGCTTCGCGAAAATGTCAGCATCAACTTCAATCGCAACAAAGCCGTGTGGTGTGCTCTGTGCAGAAACAACCATGTGCTCTGCCATGCGCTTTCTTCCACTCGAGACTGGGAACGAAGCTTCAGTTTCTCCACCGTCTAGAACTGCTCGTTCAGCGTCACGGCGCGTAATTGATCCACCAGGACCAGATCCAGCAACTGTTGCGGGATCAATTCCACCATCAAGAAGAATTCTTCGAACAACTGGGGACGCAACTACACCCGGGCCAGAACTCTGTGATGTAACTGGAGTCGACTTCACCGGTGCAGGAGCAGGTGCCTGGACAGGTGCAGGTGCAGGTGCTGCAACAGGAGCCTCTGCAACAGGTGCAGGAGCAGCGGGAGCAACGACTGGGGCACCAGCAACGGCGTTTTCATCAATGACGCAAACAATCGCACCCGTCTGAACGGTGTCGCCTTCTTGCGCGAGAATTTGAGTCAAGACTCCAGCAAATGGTGACGGCATCTCTGAGTCAACTTTGTCAGTTGACACTTCGAAGATTGCT
>CAIKFN010000019.1 GCA_903826715.1 uncultured Actinomycetes bacterium | reverse complement strand
TGACTATAAATGCAAGTTTTATTCATTCGCGCTAGTATCTTTCAATGACTAAAAGGGGTTTAGCACTATTTGCCGCAATGGCTTTTATCTGGGGAATCCCCTATTTGCTCATCAGAATCGCAGTTCGCGAACTGGACCCTGGCGTTCTTGTCTTTGGCAGAACTGTGCCCGCAGCCATCATCATGTTGACTTTGGTGGCATATAAAAAGCAGTTTCCAATCATGATTGCGAACATCAAATGGATTTTGATTTTTGCAGTAATCGAGTTTGGAATCCCTTGGTACTTAATGGGGACTTCTGAAAAGCACTTAACGAGCTCAATCACCAGTCTTCTCATCTGCTGCGTGCCACTCTTCTCGGTTCTCGGCCAGCTCATCCGACGCACAGAACACGAAAAGATTTCACAACGCCGCATGTTTGGTCTCGCCATTGGAATTATTGGCGTGGCGTTCCTCGTAGGCATTGACGTGCACGGCGGATCATTTGGATGGGTGGCGCTACTACTTATTGTCTGTGTGGGCTACACCGTTGGACCAATCATTCTCGCAACAAAACTCAACGGTGTTCCAGGGTCAATAGTTATTGCAGGATCATCAGCATTCGTTGCTATTTGCTGGACACCCTGGACACTCACCCACTGGCCAAGTCACATCAGTGGCGAAACATGGGCGTGCGTTGGAACACTTTCGATTGTCTGCACCGCACTTGCGTTTGTTGTCTTCGGTGCTCTCATTGCAGAGATCGGTGCAACGAGAAGCACCGTGATTACCTACATCAACACTGCGGTTGCCGTGGTGCTTGGTGTGGTGTTCTTAAATGAGCCACTCACAGCAGGAATCCTGGTTGGATTCCCTCTCGTGCTCATGGGTTCAATTTACGCAACGTCTTCAAAGTCAGCTACAGCTGTTGAAACTCACAGCTGACCTGAACCGCACCATTAACTTCTAAGCACATCAGCCCCGGTGCTGACACCAGCGTTACATCGTCAAACTTCTCAACTGGCCCGTGGTGAATAAGTGACGCACTCACTACTGGTGACGTTGCTACTTCACTAACGGCTTGCCAGGAGGCTGCGTTGTTTACGTGGTCGACAATGTCCATGTCAGACCTTCGAATAAACCAAGGAGTTCGCTTGGCGTCACTTGGAATTTCAGGCACAGCAATACGACCAGAAACTTTTCGAAGGCTCGACGCTTCACCGTAGGAGTTGATGAACCCGGGGCGTATGCGTTGGGGCATGCCTTCAAGGCTTACTGGCACCCAGAGTGACGCCGCTTCAATTGAAAGGGCGTCGCCCACGTAGATGTTTGTTCGACGTTCTCCCCACGCAGCGCCATGGCCTGATCCCCATGTAGTTGCTGAAATGTATTCACCATACCTAGGAAGCTGTGCGCCCTCTACGACGCGGAAACTTGTGCGACGAACTAACCACTGAAGGTCGCGGTCAATGTTGAGTTCATCCCAGTCATCAGTCGCAACGTTCTGCAAGATTCGAGCTACGGCGTCTGGTCGCATGAGGCCGTTACCACCAGTGTCTCCGAGTCGAACTCGAGTTTTCTGAGTAAATCTGCGTCCTTGCTCTGGAGGTGGGACGAACTCAATCACGTATCTAAATTAACCACCAAATCCAACGATTATTCACGAATTGGACTACATTTCTAAAAGGAATTAACGGGGGTGAAATGACAACGGTTTCTCTTGTGCTTCGCGGTGGAAAAGTACGCACGCCGCAGGGTTTCAGTGAAGCTGTTGCCGTAGAAGACGGCAACGTTGTCCGCACCGGAACCAATGAAGAAATTTCCGAATTCATTGGTCCAATGACTCGTGTCATTGACTTAAAGGGTCGTCTCGCTATCCCCGCCTTCGGAGACTCACACATCCACGCAATCTCTGGTGGGCTTGAAAGTCTTCGCTGCAACCTTCTAGGAGTTCGAACTCGCCAAGGTTGTCTTGATCAAATTGCAAGTTACGCCAAAACACTCGGACCTGATGAATGGGTGCTTGGTGGTGGATGGGCAATGGAATGCTTCCCCGGTGGCGTGCCAACAGCTGAAGACCTCGACTCAGTAACTGGTGGGCGACCAGCTTTCTTTCCAAACAAAGATCATCACTCAGCCTGGGTCAACACATTGGCACTCGAGAGAGCACGTGTAACAAAAGACACGCTTGATCCCTTTGCTGGTCGCATCGAAAGAGATGCTGTTGGTAATCCAACTGGAGCTCTTCACGACAGCGCTATGAGCCTCGTAGCTGACATTATGCCTGCAGCATCTTCGCAAGAGCTCGCAGACGGCCTTCGCGCTGCACTTAAGAAACTGCACAGTCACGGCATCACCCACTGGCAAGACGCCTGCATTGGTTCTGCAGGCGAACTTGGAATCTCTGACACCTACAACGCCTACGTACAAGCCGAGCGTGAAGGCTGGCTGACTGGGCGAGTTCGCGGTGCACTGTGGTGGGACCGCTCCAAAGGAATCGAACAACTCGATTACTTCCAGTCTCGTCGAGAAACTGCGGGCAATGGCAACTTCCGTGCCACAAGTATCAAGATGATGGTCGACGGCGTGTGTGAAACATTTACTGCAGCTATGACGTCTGCTTACCTGGGTGAACCCGGACACAATGGCACACACAAGGGAGACCTCTTCATTGAACCAGATCAGCTCAATGATGCAGTGAGCATTCTTGACAATGACGGCTTCCAGGTGCACTTTCACGCAATTGGCGACCGCGCAGTTGCAACTGCACTCGATGCCATTGAAGGTCTCGGGTCATCTCGCTGGGGGAAAAATCGACACCACATTGCTCACCTTCAGTTCGTTGCCCCTAACGACATTGAGCGCTTCAACAAAATTGGAGCAATTGCCAACTTCCAGCCGCTCTGGGCTTGCAATGACCCACAGATGGAAGAATTGACGCTCCCCTTCATTGGAGATGAGCGCAAGAACTGGCAGTATTCAATTCAGACACTCCTCGACAGCAACACTCGCGTGTCCTTTGGATCTGACTGGCCTGTTTCAAGCCCCGACCCACTACAAGAAATTCACGTCGCGGTGAACAGAATGCTTTCAACAAAGCTTGGCCGTGAAGGAACACACGAAACAACAATTCCGTTCCGCCCAGATCAGGCACTCTCAGTGGAGAACGCACTTAACGCCTTTACCAAAGGGGTGGCGTACGTGAATGGTGACGAAAACATTCTCGGATCTCTAGGTCCATCAATGCGTGCAGACATTGCCGTACTCAGCCAGGACATCTTCTCAGTGCCGTCAGTTGCGATAGGACATACAACTGTTGATCTGACTATCTCTAACGGACACGTTGTCCACGGGGACGAATAAATCGCAAATAGCGAAACAAGGGGGTAACAGAAATGTCAACCAGTAATACGACCGAAGTTAGCGGGGACTCCTACGAGTTACCTGGTAACTCACTAGGTCTTTTTGATACAACGTCAAGTACGTTGGCCAACATAGCGCCAGCTCTTAGCGTTTTCCTAACAATTCCATTCATTGTTGCCAACATGGGTGCCATGGCACCATGGGCATTTGTGGTGGCGGCGATTGCAATCCTGTGCACAGGTAATGCACTCATTGAATTCACGAAGCGCATTCCCAGCGCTGGTGGATTCATTAGCTACCTGACCAATGCTGCAGAGACCAGCAGCAAGAAGGCTGGAACGTTCGCCGGAGGCGTTGGTTTCTATCTCTTGCTACTTGCCTATCCAGTATCAATCAGTTCAATTGCCGTTTTCTTCGGTTCGTGGGCATCGAGTTACCTCGGATGGTCGGTGGGTTCGTGGATCTGGATTTCTCTGTTCTCAATTGCACTTGCAGTTCCATTCCTGCTTAAGGGAACTGGCGTTTCAGTGAAGGTGGCTTTCGTGCTCTTCTGCACCGAAGCAGTTGTCTTGACGGTGCTTTCTGTCATTGTGCTCATTAGGGCTCACTCTGCTCTTGGGGTGCCTTTTCACGCAATCAACGGACTTGGATTTAAGGGAATGGCTGGACTGACCTTCGCATTCGCTGTGTTCGGATTCGTAGGTTGGGAGAACTCAGGCCCACTCGGTGAAGAGTCTCGTGACCCTAAGCGCACCATTCCACGCACAGTAATTATCTCCGTGGTTCTTTGCATGGTGGTTTTCTTCCTTGCTGCGTACGCACTCGTTGTTGGATTCGCTGGTCTCCACGGCGCATCAGCTGGAATCAAGGCAATTGTCTCTAGCCCTTCTCCATACCTAGAGCTCGCTGGAAATTACGCCAACTGGTTGCACTTTCTCGTGTTCTTTGTAGGGCTCACCAGTGCAATGGGTGGCGTTGTTGCAGCGTCGCTTCCGGCAACTCGTTACTTCTTCCATGGTGCACGTGCGGGACTTCTTCCTAAGGCCGTTTCTAAGGTCTCTAAGAAGACTGGTGTTCCATATGTTGCAATGCTCACCTACGTGGGACTTACTGCTGGTGTGACAATTGTTCTCTTTTGGGCGCTTCGCAATCCAATCACCATTGCAGGTGACGAGTCAGGTATCTCAACAGTGCCACTTCTCTTTATTTACGCGCTTACTTGTCTGCTGCTCCCGCTCTACGTATGGAAGAAGGACCGCGCTAACTTCTCAATTCTTCGCCACGTGCTTATTTCAATCGTCGGTGCAGGAGTAGGAATCTACGGAATCTGGCAGACCATTAAGCCAGGACAAGCATTCCCAGCTAATCACTACTGGATGTTTGTCGGTCTCTACCTCGTACTTGCAGTAGTTGGATCTATGTGGGCAATCATTGCTCGCAAGGCCAACCACGAAGCGCTCGCCAAGGGTCTCGAAACTGCATAAGTAGTTACAGAAAAAAAGGCCCCACGCGTTATGCGTGGGGCCTTTTTTATTACTAAGAATTAGCGTAACGTAGCGCCAAGCGACGTTGCAGTTGCAATGAGCACGTCACGAGCGTTGCTGACTTCGCTGTCACTGAGTGTTGCTTCATTTGAACTGAAGCGCACGCTGTAAGCAAGGCTTCTCGTACCTTCCGGAAGGTTATTGCCACGGTATACATCAAAGAGCTCTACGCGCTCAACGAGAGGGCTCGCACTGCGAAGAGCGTGGGCCATGTCTTGGGCGTGAACAGTTAGCGGCGTTACGAAGGCAAGGTCGATTACTGCACTCGGGTAGCGACTAGGGACGTTTACGAACTGACTAGTGCGAGTTGCCTTTGAGTGATCGCTTAGAGCTGTGAGGTCAATGTCAATGAGTCCAAGTCGGCGGTTTGTTGCAGTTGGAGCAAGCACGTGAACAAGTTCAGTGTCAACTTCACCCACGTAGCCAAGCACCGCGCCTGAAGCACGATCGACAAGTGCTCCGCAGCGTGTTGGGTGGAATCCAGGAGCTGCGTCAAGTGTGCGAACAACCACGTCTGCGAGACTTAGACGAGTGGCCAGTGCGTTCCAGAACGCAACCGCAGTTGTTGCATCATCCTTTGTACGACCAAGCACCACAGTGAGTCGCTCAGTCTCTTCAGGAAGTGCGAGAGTTACTGACCCCGCTACCCCACCCTTGGTATTGTGCGGATTCTTTGTTGAGTCTGGGTGTGTAAAGACAACGCCAATTTCACCCATGACAACGTCACCAGTTCCACGGTCAATGTTCTTACCCCAGGCCTTTACGAGCCCGGTAATGGTTGTTGCGCGCATGACTGATTCTTCAGATGCGAGTGGGTTGGTGATGCGAACACGCGCAGCACCTGGGTGCACGAGATCAAAGTCTTCATTGCTGCCAAGTGTTGGAGTCCACGACTCATTCATGCCTAGGTCAATGCAGACATCGCGAACTTTACGACGGAACTGCTGCAACTGGCTTAGCCCACCTGGGGTTGGCCAAGAAGGTGACCGGCGAGGAAGTCGGCGGTAACTGTAGACGCGAGCGATTTCTTCAATAACATCCGCACGACCGTTGGCACCACTTCTGATGTCAAGACGTGAGCTTGGAGGTGTGACGAAGAGTGAGCCCTTCTTTTCAGAAACGCTGAATCCAAGACCTTCAAGAATCGTTGTCGATTCCTTAACTGGAATCGCGACGCCGAGGGTGCGCTCAATATCATTTTCGCGAAGTTCCACAACTGGAAGTTCTGGAGTCTTGCCAGAAATATCTAGAGGGGCTGCCATCCACTCAAGGTCAGGAACGCTTTCGCTCAGCACGGCAACAAATCGACCAACGGCACGAAGTGCCAAGTTAGGGTCAACGCCTCGCTCAAAACGGTTCGAAGCTTCACTTCTAAGTCCGTGACGCTTTGAAGACCGTGCAATGGTCATTGGATCAAAGAATGCTGCTTCTACAAGAACGTCCGTAGTTGATTCTGAGATTTCACTTGATGCTCCACCCATAATTCCAGCGAGGCCAAGTACATGGTCGTCACCGTCGATAATTACGCAGTCTTCACCAGTGTCACCGAGTCCACGACCCGCTTTTGCAAGTTCACGGTCCACGCCGTCAAGTGTTTCAAGTGTTTCTCCACTACGAGCTCTACGAGCGCGAAGTGTCTTTCCAGCCACATGTGCTGCGTCGTAGGGGTGCGTAGGTTGTCCGAGTTCGAGCATCACCAGGTTTGAAGCGTCAACAACGTTTGAAATTGGTCGCATGCCAGCACTGGTGAGTCGAGCAGCGACCCAGTCAGGTGATGGTCCTACCTTGACGTTACGAAGTGCAGAAACCGTAAGTCGACCACAGAGGTCTGGGTCGTCAATGCCGGCTGAAGCAAATGAGTCTGTTGTTGCCTTAACGTTTGGCTTCGCGATCTTTGGGCTTCGAAGTGTGCGCTTCAACCTTGTAGCAAGGTCGCGTGCAACACCTTCAACAGACCAAGCGTCAGGTCGATTTCCTTCAACAGTGATGTCAAAGACAACATCAGCTGTCATAGATAGTGCGTCCATGAGTTTCGTACCAACAACTGGGGTGATCATTTCATCAAGGATCATGAGACCCTGGTGATCTTCACTGATCTTTAGCTCGCGAGCTGAACAGAGCATTCCGTTAGAAATGACCCCCTTCATCTTTCGCTGCGCGATTTCAAATCCACCCGGTAACACTGCGCCAACTGGAGCAAGCGGCACGTGGTGTCCAACTTCGAAGTTCATGGCACCACAAACAATGTCGAGTGGTCCGTTTCCGGCGTCAACAGTGATGAGTCGAATGCGGTCGGCGCCTTCAATAAGAGCAATCTTGTCTACGCGAGCAACAATGACGTCTTCGAGCCCTTCGCCTACGCGCTCAATCCCCTCGACCACGAGACCAAGGTCATCCATGATGAGACGTAGTTCTTCAACTGATTCAGTGATGTCAACAAATTCACGGAGCCACGAAAGAGAGATCTTCATGAGAACTGCCCCAAGAATCGTGTGTCGTTTTCAATAAGTGCGCGCATGTCTGCAATTTGGTGGCGCATCTGACCACAGCGCTCAATACCGAATCCAAATGCGAAGCCACTCCACTCGTCGCCGTCAATGCCCACAGCGCTAAGTACTGCAGGATCGAGCATTCCGCAACCACCGAGTTCGATCCAACCGGTGTTTGAACAGGTACGACATCCCTCTCCACGACAAATGGTGCAGGTGATTTCAAACTCAGCTGAAGGCTCAGTGAATGGAAAGAAGGCTGGGCGAAGACGTGACTCAATGTCAGGTCCGAAGTATGCGTGGGTGAACGTTTCAATTACACCCGCGAGGTCAGCGAAGGTGATGTTGCGGTCAACAATGAGTCCTTCAATCTGGTGGAAGGTTGCTAAGTGACGAGCATCTGGTGTGTCGCGACGGTAACAAGTTCCAGGAGCAACGGCGTGAATTGGAAGTGAGTTGTTCGCAACTGCATTTTCCATCAAGTGAATCTGTGTTGGTGATGTGTGTGTGCGTAAAACCACAGTTTCTGGTTCACCAAGTTCAACGTAGAACGTGTCCCACATTCCTCGAGATGGGTGCGCCGGAGGAATGTTGAGTGCTTCGAAGTTGTACCAGTCGGTTTCAACTTCTGGTCCTTCTGCAACAACAAATCCCATTCCAACGAATACGTCTTCTAACTCACGCTGCGTTGAACCCACAAGTCCAGGGTGACCTACAGAAACCGGGACCGTGACTGCGCTAACGACAACGTCACCGAGATCTAAACGGTCAGATTCAAGTGCAACCGCACGAGCTTGGCTAGAGAGAATGCTTCTGCGAGCTTCAAGAGCGGCTTCAACTTCGCGTCTGGCTTCTTGTAGCAATGCACCAGCATCAGCACGAGCGACAGCCTCAAGTTGTCCGAGCGACTTCTGCAGTGCAGAAAGAATCGAGCGTTTTCCTGTAATAAACGGTTCGGCTTCTTTTAGTTCGTCGAGAGTACTTAGCGACGTGACCTTTTCAAGTAATTCGGCCTTTTGGGCGGCGAGATTATCGAGGGGTGAAGTGCTCATTATTCTTTAAGGCTACGAGATTTTGAAGGTGATTTAGCGTCTTGGCGCTGGTTAAGTGCCTCAAATGCAATTAATGACGCAGCAATTCCGGCATTTAGCGATTCGCTGTCTCCGTCCATTGGAATACTGAGTGAAGCGTCACAAAGGGCAATCACCTCATCATCGAGCCCCGCAGACTCATTTCCGATTACAACCACTGATGCCTTAGAGAGATCAACACTCCTAGGAGACGCCCCCCCATTGATAACCGTGGCGTACGAAGTGACGCCAGCACTCTTGAAGCGTGCGAGCACGTCACTTAGAGCAGCGACGCAAATAGGCAGATGAAATACAGATCCGGCAGTGGCGCGAAGAACTTTGGGGTTAAAAACATCGACAGAGTTTCCGGTGAAGACAACGCAACTTGCGCCCGAAGCGTCTGCTGATCGAATAATCGTCCCGGCGTTGCCTGGATCTTTCAGTTCATGAAGGACAAGTGCGAATCCGCCTACTGGCAGCTTCGAGACTGAAGTCAACGGAAATGAAACCGTTGCAATAATTGGTTGAGGAGTTTTTGCGTCAGCAACCTTTTCAAGCACGCCTGACGCTAGTGAGAAGACACGTACTTTTGCGTCCTGCGCTCTTTCAATAAGAGCAGCGATAACTGGTTTAGAGACGTGTTCTTCGTCTACGAAGATTGCTTCGAATGTGGCGCCACTGCTAAGTGCTGCGTCCACCAGATCTGGTCCTTCAAGGACACAGATTTCTTCTTCCCAGCGATCTGAGCGGTTTTGTCCAAGGCGTCGGAGCCGACGAACACGTTCGTGCGTCGACCCCAACACCTCGATCAAAAAACCTACTTAGTAAGTGCTGCGTTTGCCTGTGCCACGATTGCGCCGAAAGCAGCGTTGTCGTTCACAGCCAGTTCCGCCAGCATGCGACGGTCTACTTCAATTCCTGCAGCGTTGAGTCCAGCGATGAAGCGGCTGTAGCTCATGCCGTATGCACGGGTTCCAGCGTTAATGCGCTGAATCCATAGCTTGCGGAAATCACCCTTACGTGCGCGGCGGTCACGGAATGCGTACACTCCGGCGTGCTGCACAGCTTGGTTAGCGGCGCGGAAGGTGCGACTACGGTCACCGTAGTAACCCTTCGCTTCTTCCAGAATTGCCTTGTGGTGCTTCTTGGCGTTTACAGCCCTCTTTACACGTGCCATTTTAGTTCCTCTTTCCTAACGATCTCTTATAGGCCCATAAGGCGCTTGATGTTCTTCTCAATGCCCTTCGAAATGTCCGTCTCACGGCCAAGTCGACGTGCACGTGTCGAAGTCTTACCTTCCATCAAGTGTCCACGGAAAGCCTTCTGACGACGTAGTCGTCCACTTCCTGTGATCTTGATGCGCTTCTTTGCACCACTGTCTGTCTTCATCTTTGGCATTTACGCCTCCTCTTTTGGTGTCACAGCGAGAGCTCTCACTGCTTCTATGTCGAGTACTGGTGCTGCGGGTGCTACTGGTGCTGCAACTTCTTTTACTGCGGCAGGTGCATTTGCATCTACCTTCTTCTTCGGCTTCTTATCTGGTCCAAGAACCATCAACATGTTTCGTCCGTCAAGCTTGGGTGCTGATTCAACCTTCGCAATGTGTTCCAACTTCTCCACGATGCGCTCAAGAATCTTTGCTCCAAGTTCTGGGTGCGCTGATTCACGTCCACGGAACATAATTGTGATTTTTACCTTGTGGCCTTCATTAAGAAACTTTTCAACGTTGCGTGTCTTGGTATCGAAGTCACCGGGACCGATTTTCGGGCGGTACTTCATTTCCTTGATGCCAACGTTGGTCGACTTGCGGCGAGCTTCTTTAGCTTTCTGGGCCTCATCAAACTTGAACTTTCCGTAGTCCATGATTCGACAAACCGGTGGAACTGCCGTAGGGGCAATTTCAACTAGGTCGAGATCAAGTTCACGAGCGAGTTCAAGAGCTTCGCGTGCAGAAACAACACCTCGCTGATTTCCTTCATTGTCAATCAGACGTACATTGTCCACTCGGATGCGTTCATTGACGCGGTGGTCTCCAGGCACTGTTGCGATAACTCACTCCTTGCTCTACGCGACGCCGATATGACGTCGCCACGGCAAGCGGGGCGCAAAACTCCTGG
>CAIKFN010000018.1 GCA_903826715.1 uncultured Actinomycetes bacterium | reverse complement strand
GGGCACTCGCCGGCAATCACCTCTCCTGGGCCTACGTATTTGAATGGCCTTTCCTTGGTATTTATGCGATCTACATGTGGAGAAAGATGCTCCGAGAAGAGCGCGGAGAAACTGCGAAAAAACAAGTTACGGGCAGTCCAATTGAATCGGACAATGATCCAGAGCTGGCTGCTTGGAATGCCTACCTCGCCAAAGTCCACGAGGACGAAAAAACTAACTAGAAAAACCTGAGAACTTTTCGGTTCCACGGTTAAGAGCATTGAAGAGCGATCCCCCGTTGCGATTCGATAGTCGTCTCATAATCAGTATCAAACATGGCACCGCCCAAAAGTCACCGCACACCCATAGAACTCCTGCGGCAAGTTGCTGCTGGTGGAATGCCTCAAGAAGCGTGGTCGCTGGCATTGACATTCCCGCCATGTTCATGTTCGACATGCCAGTCATTGGTTGCATGACTGAATACCACGAGCTATTCGAAAAGATCGAAAGTGCCATAGCCATCACAAGCATTTCCAGCATGGTTGAAATAACCATAAGCAGCTGCAGACGAATTCCCACCTTGTTCGTGCGTGGTGGACTAACAATTAAAAAATGAAAAAACAAAAGACCTGAGAATAAGAATGCAGGCTCCATCAGATAGTCCATAGCCCACTGGTGCTCCATAGACGCATCGAAAATTGATGGAAGATGTGATGCCACCATGACGCCGTTAAGCACAAGCGCTGCGCTGAGTGGGTTAATGAAAAAACGTGGAACACGTACTTTGCGCTCAATGTTCCACCACCTAAGTAGCCGCCTACGCAAAGTTACGTCAAGCACCCACCACCAAGAGCGTGCTGTTCCCGACGCAATGAGTCCAATGGGTACAAGAAACATAACAATGACGTGGCCAATCATGTGCTTGGGTAGGTTCGTCATTCCCACAGTTGCAAACGATGACGCAGTCGAGAACCAGAGCATCGCCCATGAAAAGAGTGAGAGTGCCAACTGAAGTAGCGACCGAACTCGCTTGGCTGGACGACGGATGAAGCCTGCAATAGAAAGTGCTGCACCAAAGAACGAAAGTACGCCCAGCGGTGACATTATTACTTGAGTCCCGACTGGTGAAGCAGCCTCAGTAGCTCTGAACTTGAAGAATGTTGTCCCGCCCAGTTCTCAGGTGGATTATCTGGAATAACCCAGTGCAGGTGCCCATCAGGTCCAACAATAAATACGTAGTCCGAGTGGACACTCATTTTATCTGATTTTTTCTGTGCAACATTAATCCCGTACGAGTTCCACACTGCTTGTAGCGAAGCAAGGTTTCCAGTTACAAAATAGAAGTGTCTCATGGCCCCAAGGCCATGCTCGTTGATGAACTTGTTCAGTGAAGGAAGGTCCGTCGCATACGCGTTGGCAACAACAGCAACTATGTCGAGCTTTGCGTCCTTTGGAAGCGAACTTTCAACTTGCTGTAATTGATTGGCAAGTAATGGACAATCTGTCCAGCACTTCGGGTCGAGGAACGTGAGTAGCGTGAAGTTACCCTTATGCTCGTTAAGCGAATAGCTCGTTGCGTATTGATCAGTAAGAGTAAACGTTGGGGCCACTGCATTGTCAACTTGAGCGGGACCATTCACAGCAATGAAGATTGAGCTGTCGGGTGATGCAACTAGGGCTGCCCACCCCATTGACACAACCGAAAAGATAATGGCAGCACCAGCGAACGCGGCAAACACCGCCCCCGAGAGGCTGCGCATTTCCTTTGGAATTCTGCGCTGGAGTGGAGGCATGGTTGAAAACTTCGAGAGTGCCGCCCACGTAAGTGCGGCCATTGGCACCAGTGAGTTCAAGTCTGTTGCGAGCCCGCCCCAAAATGGAGCGTCTTCGCCAACAACCCAGAAGAACAACGATCCAGCAATGAAAACCCATACTGGCCACTGCCATGACTTTGAGTGAGCTAACCAAAGTCCTGCCGCACTAACTGCGAGCCAAAGGATGATGAGCACATTGAATCCGCCACCCATAGTTCCGCTGAGAGTTCCGATCTTTAAAACAATCCAAGAGATGATGTGTGGTTGCGGCGTTTGCGTCATGGTCTGAGCCATTTGCGTCAGCCCATTTGAGTTTCCACCATGCCAGAATCCACGGTCTGGAAGTACTTGCAAAATAATTGCGAGCGCAGAAATAACGCTCACTATTCGCAGAGTCCATTTTGAGAAGTTCTTGATAAAGAAATCGTTTGATGTTGCTAGCCAGATACCCGCAATCACATAGAAAAGTGTGGCTCCTGGCCACCCGAAGAGAATCGAGCTTGTTGATTGAAAAATGCCGCCCGCGCCGTTTCCAATGAGCCAAATAAGTGCTGCCCACGCGGCAGAGAGAGCACCAACGAATCTGCTTACTTTTCCATTTGATACAACTAACAAGACTCCAATACCAATTTGTAACCATGCAGTTCCTACTGCCAGAGCAATTGGATGAGCATTCCATATCCCAACACCACCAAGCATTAACGAATGGAGCCAGTGCGGTGTTCCAACAGCCATTGGCTTTACAACACCCGTAGCCATTCCGAGCGGCATCGAAGGTTGGAATTGCAAAATTCCATCGATGAGCCAGATTGCCCCAAAGATGAACCTGAGATACGTCCTAGCGCGTGGCTCACCTACACCATCTGGTGAAAGATTGAAAAGTGTGATTCGCTTTGCGAGCGTTGCTCCAAGCACGAGGAATAGGGCAATGCCAATAATCCATAGAACCGCAGACACGTAAATGGCATGTTTGAAGATAGAGACGATAAATGGATTCGTATAGCTAAATGCAGGTGAATGCATTAACACAATTAAAAGTCCCTACTGTTTGAGAATCTGTTCAGCAATCGAAGATAACACGCCATTTACAAATGACGGCGAGCCGTCAGTTGAATACACCTTGGCGAGTTCCACTGCTTCATCTAAGATAACGGCCTTTGGTGGCGCATCATTCATCATCATCTCGCCTACCGCCATGGTCATTACTAAGCGGTCAACAATTGCAATGCGATCAAGCGTCCAGTCAACAGCAAATTCACTTATGAGTTCATTAGCTTTTTGCTGATTCTGTTCAGCCGACACAAGGATTGCAACGGTGTATTCGTCGGGACGAATACCGAGTTGGTTTAGGACTTCTGCAATGGTGCGTTCTTTGATTGTTGCTTCGTAAAAGATTTCTAGCGCACGCTCACGAGCATGGTGGCGCTGCGCACCAAGTTCGCTCACTCTACGCTCGCGTCATGTATTCACCGGTGCGGGTGTCAACTTTGATGACTTCTCCCGGACCAACGAATAGCGGAACCTGCACAACGAATCCAGTTTCGAGTGTTGCTGGCTTGCGAGCACCTGAAACACGGTCACCCTGCATTCCTGGTTCAGTCTCAGCAATGGTGAGCTCCACTGATGCAGGAAGTTCTACGCCAATGATTTCATCTTCGAACTGAACGAGCATTGCTTTGCCAGTTTCTTTTAGAAAGTTTGCAGCTTCACCGAGGTTTTTAGAGGAAACCGGAATCTGGTCATACGTGTCTTGGTCCATAAAGACGTAGTCATCACCATCGCGGTATAAGTACTGTGTGTCGCGCTTGTCAATGATTGCCTGTTCGAGGCGCTCATCAGATCGGTAGGTTCGCTCGATGACAGCTCCGGTGCGAGCATTGCGAATCTTGGTTCGAACAAATGCCCCACCCTTACCTGGCTTTACGTGCTGGAAGTCAATAACGGTGAAGAGTCCTTCATCGATCTTGATGGTGATGCCGTTCTTAATGTCACTGGTAGAAATTGCGGCCATGAGCCTAGAAGCCTTTCAAAAAGTTGCAATACCTATTCTAGGCAACCAAATGGGTCACCTGATATTGCTATTTGCCTAGTAAACGCACGACGGCATCAAGTGCCAGGTCGTAGCTCGTTTGCCCGAATCCAGCAATCGTGCCGTTTACTACCCCGGCCAACGTATCAACGTGGCGAAATGGTTCACGAGCAGCAGGATTAGAAATGTGCAGTTCAATCTTCACGCCATCGAACATTGCGAGGGCGTCAGTAAGGGCCCAAGAAGTGTGTGTGAAAGCACCGGCGTTAATGACGATTGCAGCACAATCAGTACGTGCAGCGTGTACCGCTTCAATGAGATCTCCCTCGAAATTTGATTGCAAGTGACGAACGTTGTAGCCGTGGCTCTTGGCTCCATCACTGAAACGCGCGACGTGTTCGCTGAGTGTCTGTGTTCCATAGATCTCTGGGCTACGTGTTCCCAGCTGGTCAAGGTTTGGACCCGACAAAAGAAGAATTTGTTTGCTCATAGTTATCCTCGAAAACTTTCAATTGTTTTTGCTACAACATCAGGGTCAATGCCGGTCACCACTTCAAATCCGTTTGCACCTAGTAGTACAAACGTTAGGTCATGGTGAGCCTTCTTGTCGTGGCTCATTGCTTCAAGTAGCGCTTCCACACTGAAGTCACGAGGAGCTGCGTAGGAAAGACCAAAGAAGTCCAGCACTGCATTGTGATTAGCAATCACCTCAGCGCCGACTCTGCCAAGTGCGTGTGCGAGGTGGGCTGCGAAACTAAGTCCAATAGCTACTGCTTCACCATGGCGAAGTTCGTCCTTGCTCTTTGCGAGTGAGAGAACTTCCAAAGCATGACCAAACGTGTGACCGTAGTTAAGAAGGGCGCGCTCCCCGCCTTCACGTTCATCACCTGAAACAATTCGTGCCTTCAGGGCAACCGCCATTGTGGCGAGCTCGGATGATGTCTGTGAACCAAGATCTTTTGCACTCCTGCCCTCAAGTAGCCAACACTTAGCGACTTCGCCCATTCCAGCGAGTCGCTCACGCTCAGGAAGCGTCGCGATTGTTTCAAAGTCGCAGAACACACCAAGTGGTTGATGAAATGCACCAACAAGATTTTTTCCAGCGCTGAGATTCACGCCAGTCTTTCCACCAATGGCTGCGTCGACTTGACCAGCAACAGATGTTGAAATGTTGATGAGCCCAATGCCACGAAGATACGACGCTGCAGCAAATCCACCGAGGTCCGTTACTGCACCGCCACCAACGGCAATCAGAATGTCGTTCCTAGAAAGACCCAGTGACGCAATTTTTTCAAGAAGAGCCTCAACTGTCTGAAGTGTCTTGGCATCTTCACCTTCAGGAACTTCTAGAACGTGTTGGCTAATGCCAGTTTCGAAATCAAACCATGGCTGAGCGCGAAGTGATGGTGAGGTGACAATGACGGCAACCTGTGCCTTAGGAGCGCGCTTAGCAATGAGGTCTTTCAGTCCGCGGCGAACACCGTCACCAATGGCAACGTCGTAGGAGCGTGCACCTAAATCAACGGTGATGGTCATGCCCAGCTCCCGGCGACGATACGGATTTGATTCTTCACGTCTTCTAGTGTTCCTGACGCATCAACGCGTGCGCGTGATACCTCTTCATAGAAAGGAGCACGTGCTTCTCTCATGAGTTTCAGTATTTGCCCTGGATTGTTATCAAGCAGAGGGCGGTCAGTACCACCAAGTCGAGGAGTTATCTGATCATCATGAGTGTCTAGCCAAACTGTTGGGGCGCCTTTAAGCGCAGCACGAGACTTTTCGAAGGTCACAATTCCACCACCAGTTGCAACAACGCCTTCGCTTTTAAGTGCTTCTTCTAGCGCTTCGAACTCAAGTTCACGAAATGCTGGCTCACCTTTTTCGCGAATGAAGTCACCAATGGAGCATCCAGCTTTTTTAACAATGATGTCGTCAGTGTCTACATGCTGACAATTCCATTCGGCACTCAGCATTCTCGCCACGGTGGACTTGCCTACTCCGGGCAGCCCAACGAGTACGAGGCGTGCCACGGCTACTCCGGTCGTGCTTTAGAAGCCGTTGAACCGAGATTCGCGAGGTAGCTGGCGTGGTTACGGGTGAATTCTTCGACTGAGTCGCCACCGAACTTGCGAACTGCTTCGTTCGCAATAACGAGCGCCATCATTGCTTCTGTCACAACACCAAGTGCTGGAACAGCAGTTACGTCAGTACGTTCTTTGAATGAAACTGCAGTCTCACCAGTTGCAACATCGACTGTTTCAAGAACTGGTCGGTTAAGTGATGAAAGAGGCTTCATGGCAACTTTTGCAATAACTGGAGCTCCTGAAGTAATTCCACCTTCGAGTCCTCCGGCGTGGTCGCTCTTTCGCTTGTACCCACCACCAGTTTCATTGCCTTCGTCAACAGCAATTGCGTCGTGAGCAACGCTTCCGCGCTGTGAAGCCTGCGCCATACCGTCACCGATTTCAACTGCCTTCACCGCTTGGATGCTCATTAGAGCGCCAGCGAGAAGTCCGTCCATCTTTCGGTCCCAGTGCACGTGACTTCCAAGTCCAACTGGGCAACCGTAGGCAATAACTTCAACAATTCCACCGAGTGAGTCGCCTTCTTTGGCGGCGGCTTTAATTTCAGCAATCATTGCGTCTTCAGAAGATTTGTCAAAGCAACGAACTTCACTGTCGTCAACCTTGTCGAGGTCGCCAGGAAGTGGTCGAGCGTCACTTGGTGTTGCAACTGATCCAATGCGCACAACGTGGCTAAGGATGTCAATACCAATTGTTGAGAGAAGTGCTTTCGCAAATGATCCAGCGACTACACGTGCTGCAGTTTCTCGAGCGCTGGCGCGCTCAAGGACGTCACGTGCATCGTCGAATGAAAACTTCTGCATTCCAACGAGGTCAGCGTGACCAGGTCGAGGAGTCGTGAGCTTGTCGCTTGGCGTTCCAGGAGCAGCAGACATTTCCTGCTCCCACTTTGGCCATTCAGAATTAAGAATTTCTACGCACACTGGTGAACCGAGGGTGCGACCGTGGCGAACACCGGCGGTGATACGAATTTCATCGCGCTCGAAGCGCATACGTGGTCCGCGTCCATAGCCGAGTCGGCGGCGAGCTAGTTCATCGCCGATTTTTTCCATTGAGACAGGAAGTCCGGCAGGAAGTCCCTCAATGATGACCGTTAAAGATGGGCCGTGGCTTTCGCCGGCTGTTAAGTAGCGCAACATTTAACAATTCTAGGGCAATGCCCT
>CAIKFN010000017.1 GCA_903826715.1 uncultured Actinomycetes bacterium | reverse complement strand
TAGACCGGAGTTGAGCTGCTTCCACGGCATTTACTCTACCGGCGTTGTGGTGCCATCTGTGTCTGTTTGGCCCGTTCTGCGACGCCACTGCTCAACAAGTGCCTGTTCTCGTCCATAAAACGAAGGGTCAAAGAAACGTGCACCCTTTTGGCCGTCTGGCAGATACTGCTGGTTAACCCATCCATCATCAAAATCGTGAGGGTACTGATAGTTCGTCCCGAAGCCTATTTCACTAGCTCCTCGGTAGTGGCCGTCACGTAGATGGTCAGGAACTTCAATGTGGCCACCGGCTTGAACCGCTTGCGTTACTGCACCAAGTGCACGAGTTACCGCATTGCTCTTTGGAAGTAGTGCCAAGGTGATTGTCGCGTGAGCGAGTGTAAGTCGTGCTTCAGGGAGTCCCACAAACTCAACAGCGCGTGCTGCAGATTCGGCAACAAGAAGTCCCATTGGATCGGCGAGGCCAATGTCCTCGCTCGCGAGTATGACTAAGCGTCGAGCAAGGAACCTTGCACTTTCACCACTCTCGAGAAGAGTCACTAACCAATAAAGTGCTGCATCTGGATCAGATCCTCGAACCGATTTGATGAACGCGCTTACTTGGTCGTAGTGCGTATCTGCTGACTGGTGATACAACCTTCCGTCACGCGCCTGTGCAATGTGTTCAACCGTGACTTGTGTTCCAATACCAGACTGTGCGTGCGCCAAAATAATTGCGGTATCAAGTGTTGTCAGCGCTCCCCTAGCGTCACCATCCGCAGAAGAAGTAACTGCACTTAGTGCTTCAACAGAAGCTGATGCGTTTCGAAGTTCTAATCCTCGATGAGCGAGTGTGAGAAGCTCTGCTTCGGTGAGTGGCTTTAGTCGCCACAGAGTGCAACGGCTCATAAGTGCAGCATTCACTTCGAAGTAAGGATTCTCAGTTGTTGCACCAATGAGAACAATCTCTCCAGATTCAGTGGCTGGAAGAAGAAGATCTTGTTGTGACTTATTAAACCTGTGAACTTCGTCAATAAACAGAACTGTTTTTTGACCGCGCTCACCGAGACGGTCGTGCGCACGACTCAGTGCTTCGCGAACATCCTTCACACCACCAGTCACCGCAGAAAGGCTTTCTGTTGCGTAACCAGCCGACGTTGCGAGAATGCGAGCCAGCGTTGTCTTTCCGGTTCCTGCTGGTCCCCAAAGAATCATTGAGGTGAGTTGTTGCGCGCCTACGAAACTACGAAGGGGGCCGTCTGGACCAACGAGGTGAGACTGACCTACTACTTCATCCAAAGTTCTTGGTCGAAGTAGTTCGGCGAGGGGCGCTGCTTGCTTCAGGCGTTGAGCCACGGCGTCGTCAAAGAGTGACGTAGTTAACCCTTAAGAACTGGTTTGATTCTGAGGTCACGAAGTTGGCGCTCAGAAATGTTCTTTGGCGCACCAGTCATAAGGTCAGAACCCGACTGAGTCTTTGGATACGCAATAACTTCACGGATGTTTTCTTCTCCTGCAAATATTGCAACCAAGCGGTCAATTCCAAAAGCAAATCCTGCGTGTGGAGGAGCTCCGTACTTAAAGGCACCCATGAGGAACCCGAATCTGCTTTCTGCTTCTTCGTCGCTAATGCCAAGCGAAGTGAACACTTGAGCCTGAATAGCTGCGTCACTAATACGAACTGATCCACTGCCAAGTTCCCATCCATTAAGCACGAGGTCGTAGCAACGAGCGCGCACCTTAAGAGGGTCACTCTTCATGAGATGAATGTCATCAGGGTTAGGCATTGTGAACGGGTGATGAGCAGCAATAGGGTTGCCGTCTTCGTCAATGCCTTCGAACATCGGAAAATCTGTAATCCAGACGTAGTGGTGTGGCCCTTCACTGACCGGAGGAGCACCCAGCGTAACGCGCAACGAGCCAAGAACCTTGCAGGCTTGTGCGTATTCATCAGCAACACAGAAAACAATGTCGCCAACTTGCGCACCGTCTACTGCAGCGATTGCTGCAATTTCAGTTTCATTGAGAAACTTCGCAAGTGGTGAGTCAACGCCTTCGCCAGTGATGCGAAACCACGCAAGACCCTTAGCTCCGAGTTCCTTGGCTTGATCAGTAAGTTGATCGAGCTTGGCGCGAGAGAACTCTGCGCCGCCAGGAACACGAATGGCCTTCACCGTCGGAGCGGAGAACGCTTTAACTTCAGTTGTTGCAAAGACTTCTGAGAGGTCACATAGAACCATTCCAAAGCGCAGGTCAGGCTTATCTGTTCCGTATTCGTCAAGCGCCTGGTGCCACGTCATTGATCCAATCGGACCGGGACGAGTTCCGGTGGCGACTTCTGCAGCGTTTAGCACTGCTTCAGAAACAAACGAGAGAATGTCTTCTTGGGTGACAAAGCTTGCTTCGAGGTCGAGTTGCACGAATTCGAACTGACGATCTGCACGAAGGTCTTCATCTCGAAGACAACGAGCAATTTGGTAATAACGATCAAATCCCCCAACCATAAGAAGTTGTTTGGCAATCTGTGGGCTCTGCGGGAGAACATAGAAGTCACCCGGGTGAAGTCGAGAAGGAACTACAAACTCACGAGCTCCTTCAGGTGTTGGTGCCCAAAGTAGTGGTGTTTCAACTTCACAGAAGTCTTGCGCTTGCATGGAGTTACGAAGTGAGGTGTTAACTGCAGCGCGAAGTCGAAGGTTGCGTTGCATTTTCTCGCGACGAATGTCTAAGTAGCGATACTTGAGTCGAATTTGTTCGTCAATGTCGACGCGCTCGTCAAGCTGGAATGGAGGAGGTTCTGCAGCAGAAAGAATTTCAACCATGCAGTCAGTGAGTTCAATTTCACCAGTTGCAAGCTTGTCGTTGATGGTGCCCTCTGGGCGCTTAGTAACAGTTCCAGTGACGCGAATTACGTATTCTGAGCGAACATCAACTTTGCCGTCAACGACAACCTGAAGAAGTCCTGAACGGTCACGGAGGTCAACGAACGCGAGATGTTCACCGTGTTCACGACGCTTGGCAACCCAGCCACATACGCTCAGTTTCTGTCCAATGTGGGCAGCGTTAACTGATCCGCAAAGCATGTCGCGCATGCTGGTGGCTTCATAATTCTTTGACATTGTCACTTCACTTCGTTATTAGATTGAAAATCGCTGCAGTCAC
>CAIKFN010000016.1 GCA_903826715.1 uncultured Actinomycetes bacterium | reverse complement strand
CCGTCAGGTCCGCTCGACACCCGTAAGGGTGTGGAGGTTTGGTCGAGTAGCTCAGTTGGTAGAGCGCGCGCCTGAAAAGCGTGAGGTCACCGGATCGACGCCGGTCTCGACCACCATTCGGTTGTTCCACGGGAATTTATTCATTTCCGTGGGACAACCTTTTTATTTTCTAGGCCTAAATTTTTCGCACCAACCTGAATCCGAACATGGTTTCTACTTTTCGTTTCTTCCCACCCGCCACGTGCAACAAGATTTTTTTGCAGTCCCACCATTGCAATCTCGTGGCGCGCGAGTGACTCATTGATAAATCCAAGCGGCTCAATTCGAGCCACCACATTTGTGCCCTTAAACTTTTTAACTAAATACGCACTCACCCGGTACCGATGCCTCTTAGTTGGCGAGACAGTTCTATACAGAAATTGTTCAGTCATTTCTTCGTAAATCTTCATATCCAGAATGTAGAAAACCACTGTGACATGAATCCATGCAACAATAAAGTTCTATGAGTTCACTACCAAACATCACCCCTTCTTCTTGCAAGCAGCCATTAGACGTTGCGTGGCCCACTAACAGCTGGCCACGAGGTGAAGTCTCTAATCAAGATGCGCTCAACAAAGTCGTCGACGAAATGTTCACAAGCGAAAATCTGAAAGAAACAAATGCGGTTGTTGTTGTAAAAGGTGGCAAGGTTGTCGCCGAGCGTTACGGCGGTGAGACGTTTTACTTTGACAAACCAGCAGAGCCAATCACTGCATCGAGTCAGTTGATTTCTTGGTCAATGGCTAAGTCGATGCTCCACATGATCATTGGGACGTTGAATGAACAGGGTCTGATAGATCCAGCACAAAACGCTCCGGTGCCCGAATGGAGCGATCCGAGCGATCCACGTCACAACATCACCATTAAGGACCTGCTCGAGATGCGAGATGGTCTTAAGTTCGTTGAGGACTACGACGTTGACAATCCCAGTGACGTAATTGCAATGCTGTATGGAGACGCGAAGCAGGACATGGCTGCATACGTTGCATCAATGCCCCTCGCCCACGAGCCTGGAACTTTTTATAGCTATTCGAGTGGAACAACAAATGTTTTGAGTCGAATAGTTGCTGACAAAGTTGGCTACGGAGAAAAATACAACGACTATTTGACGAAGAAACTCTTTCGCCCACTGGGCATGAACAGCGCAGTTGCCACCTACGACGACAAGGGCGTGTGGGTTGCGTCGAGTTTTGTGCACGCGACAGCACTCGACTTTGCAAAATTCGGACTTTTGTACTTACGAGGTGGCGAGTGGGACGGCGAACAACTCATTAGCGAAGATTGGGCGTCTACTGCACAAATCCCTCACAGCCAGGATGAAAGTGGATCGTATTACTCATGGCAGTGGTGGGTAAGCGGAGACAAGTACGGCACGTACTGGGCCAATGGCTACGAAGGACAAAGAATCAGTGTGATCCCGTCACTGGATGCACTCGTACTTCGATTCGGACACACAGACGTAGAATTCGATCCCGATATAAATGCGTGGCGAACACGAGTACTTGACGTACTCGCAGCTAGTTAAGCACCTTCGTACTCAAATCCAAGATCTGGTGCGCTGAAGAGTGCGTCAAACTTCCAGCCCTCTTCACTCGCCATTGCACCTGCTGTGCCGCCACGGTCAACAACAGCGAGCAACAGTATTACTTCTGCACCGAAGTCTCTAACGACACGTGCAGCTTCTAAAAGGCTGGTGCCACGAGTAACGGTGTCTTCTGTAATAACCACACGGTCGCCGGGCTTAAGTGAACCAGCAATTCGACCACCAGCGCCGTGATCTTTCACTTCTTTTCGAACACTAAAGGCGCGAAGTGCACGGCCCTTGGTTCCAGCAACGCCAGCGGTAATAAACGTTGCGCCATCGGCGCCCATAGTGAGGCCACCAATTGCAGTTGCGTCCGCAGGGATTCTTTCGAGCAGGAGATTTGCGACATCAACCATTACTTCAGGAGCGCAGATTGTTTGCTTCGAATCAATAAACCACGATGACTTGCGACCTGACTTCAGCGTGAAGTCTCCCCTGCGAACAGAATGTTCTAGTAAGTGTTGGAGAACTCGTTCGCGTGCGTCGGTCATGAGAGAACTACCTTTTGTGACCCAGTAGAGATGGTGCCGACAATGGTTGCGACAATTCCTTGGGCTCTGGCAATTGTAAGGGCGGCTGATGCACTCGAAGGGTCCACGCTCACAACCATTCCGAGACCGCAGTTAAACACTCGAACCATTTCGTCAGCGCTTACCTGGCCGCGTCGTTGAATCTCAAAGAAGATCTCTGGGGTTTCGAATGTGGCCATGTCGATGTTCGCATTGAGGCCTTCAGGCAAGATACGAACAACGTTGCCGAGAATTCCACCACCAGTTATGTGCGCTGCTGCGTGAATGGCTGAACCAAGTTCTTCGCGCATTGCAGTAATCGTTGGTGCGTAAATAACAGACGGGACAAGCAGTTCATCACCGAGCGTTCGCGCAGAACCTTCAAAAGCAGGTTTAGCTAAATCACTCTGATCTTTTACGAGAACACTGCGCGCAAGTGAGTACCCATTTGAGCGCAGCCCTGGAGAGCCGAGTCCAATCAGTACGTCACCATCTCTCACTCGTTCCGGCCCCATTTCACTGCCACGCTCAACAACGCCTACGGCAAAACCCGCAACGTCGAGATCGTCTGGCTTCATAACACCACCGTGCTCAGCAGTTTCACCGCCGAGAAGTGCGGTGTTTGCTTGACGACATCCTGCTGCGATGCCAGTAACTAGTTCTTCCAAGCGCGCTGGATCCAGTGCACCAACGGCGACGTAGTCAAGGAGAAAGAGTGGTTCTGCACCAATGCACGCAAGGTCGTCAACGAGCATTGCTACGAGGTCAATGCCTACTGAGTCGTAGCGACCAACTTGTCGAGCAACTTCTAGCTTGGTGCCAACACCATCAGCAGAAGCCACGAGCACTGGTTCTTTAAATTTTGAAGTGTCTAGTTTGAAGAGACCACCAAATCCACCAATGCCTCCGAGCACTTCAGGTCGCTTGGTGCTCGCAACAACTTCCTTAATTCGCTCAACTGCTTCGTCACCCGCATCAATTGAAACACCCGACTGCGCGTAAGTCATTCCACCAGGTGCTTGGTCGAGAAGTCGACTCACCAGCGTGCCCCTT
>CAIKFN010000015.1 GCA_903826715.1 uncultured Actinomycetes bacterium | reverse complement strand
TCGGGTCGATGGGTCGGTGCCGACAAAGAGGAATGTGGTCTTCACGAGGCATAACATCCACCATATTTAAATCTTTTTACATTACATTTGTATGAATGTTCACGGTGAATGTACAGGGGTAGGTCGGATGCTTCTAATAATTATTGCGCTCTTCTGGGTAGCTATTTTGGCGCCAGTTGCGGTCAAGCACTTTCGCGACAGCGGAACTGAAAAGTCAATCAACTTATTTCACGCAGAACACGAAGTACTTGCTCGCCAGAACTACGTCGTAGAGCCCGCTCACCGACTTCATCAGGCAGATTCGTTTACCTCAAAAGTTCGTGGCTTACTGAATCAGCCTCATTTTACGGCTGTCCACGCTGACGGCTCAAGAGTTGGTTCAGAGATTCAGCGTGAGTGGCAGGACTGGGATGAAAATTACGAGAATGAATCCAATGGCTCGATTGAGCGTTACCAGTCACCAGGTCAGAGTTTGTCGAATCAATATGTGATTCGTTCAGTCGAAAATCGCTACGCGTCTGCGTACGCATCAACCCCACGTGAAGACTCCTACGATGCTCGGTCTGTTAACGATCGCTACCAAGCTCCACAAACTCGCAACGCAATGCAGCTTCGTCGTAAGAAGGTTTTCTCACGCCTACTGATCAGTGCACTTGTACTTAGCGTTCTTGATTTCATGGTCGGATTCTCATTGTTTCAAGACCTCGCAATCCTTGCTTGGATAGGCGTTATTGGCTTTGTAGCTATGGCTTTCTATTCAGTTTCGCAGGGCTACCTGAGCGAAGAATCACTGCCAATTCGCCTGCCAAAGATGCCTCAGCTACCGCAGTTCCGCCCACTTGCGACTGTCGAAACTCTTTACGATGAAGCACCACAGCAGTTTGATTCTGAGTTCTACGAGCCAGAAGCTGACGACTGGCGCCACGAAGCACCTCGCCGCGCACACGGTTGATTTAAGCCACTAACGGAAATAAATCAACGTTCGTAGCCCTGGTCTCCTCGCTCTTGCTTTTTTGAACGCTCAAGAACTTGTCGAAGTATCGGAAGCACTGCTCGATCTTTCTCTCGCCCGGCTGCTTCTTTTGAGCGGATTACGTCTGCGAGTGCAGCAACATTGATAGTCACATTCTCAGTAATTTTCTCTCTCGTTGCTGAGCGGCGCAAATCTTCGTAACCCTTTGTTCCATCGGGCAGCAAGGCTATGTCGATGTGACCATGCTTAGTCACAAATGTCCAGGTGGTTCCTTGTTCAAATGACTTTTCGTCGAGCGTTATTTCCATAGGCTCTGCCATGTCCACTACACGGAGTTTTGCTTCAAGTTCACGCAACGCGTTAGCAAGTTTTTTGAAGTTTTCCTGAGTACGCGCAGGAGTGACATCAACATCTCGAGTTGCATACGGTGAGCCACGAAGTTCAGCAGCCAGCCCACCAATCACAATGTATTTGACCTTGTGTCGTTCGAGTACTTCTAAAATCTCGTCAGGTCTGTAGGGGACGAAATTAGACACGTGTGTTTGAATTCAGTTGCTCACGTCGCTCTTGAAATCTGACTCGCTCCATCATTGATTCAAATCTTTCGGATGTGCTCAATCGAAGGTTGTCATCAATCAGTGCCGTATTCGAATCATCGAATTTTGAGATGAAGAATGTCAGTTCTAATCCGCAAGCTCGAATAACTTCTCGAACTGTTTCTAGACTTGGAGAAACTTC
>CAIKFN010000014.1 GCA_903826715.1 uncultured Actinomycetes bacterium | reverse complement strand
GGCTTAGTAGGCCATTTACCTACTAACATTGTCACCTATGTCAAAGCGGACTAACAAGCGCAAGCTACGAGCCAAGAAAAAGGCTAACCACGGCAAGAAGCCGAACTGCGGTCGCGGCTAAAGCCGTACCCTTACAGTTTCGCGTCCCACCCACAGTTTCGCTCTTTTAAGAGGGCGCTGAGTGGCGTAGGCGTGTCGGTTATTACGCCATCTACCCCGAGGTCCACCAATCTGGACATTGACGCAACGTCATTGATTGTCCATACGTGGACCGCCACACCAGACTTGTGAGCTGACTCAACAAATTGTTCATTAACAACTGTGATGTCACCAAAGGTTTCAGGGACCTGGAATGAGCACACCGGTGGCACTTTAAGTTCCCCACCTTCAAGCATTGAGAAAAAGAACGCAGATGTTTCATTCGTGGCGGCGGATGTAGCCACTTCTGGTGCGAGTAAGCGAAATTTCTGAATCGCATCATCGTGAAATGACGCAACAATTACTGATTCAGTTCGCTCAAGTCGTTGCAACTCTTTGTACAGAAGTTCTTCGTACGGCTCAACGTCAGGGCTAGTTTGCTTAATGTCCATGTTGAGTAGGACACCTGGGAATGCTTCACTCACCTCTTCAAGTGTTGCGATACCAAAATTGCGATCCCTTGGGGCTTTGCCACGGTGCACATATTCACTGTCGCTACGTCCCGGTGAAACTGCTTCTCCCGCAATCCACCAATAGGCATTGTCCATTTCTTGAATTTCTGCCAGAGTGAAGTTCGAAATACTTCCCTGATGGGTGGTAGTGCGGTCAACAGTTTCGTCGTGACAGACCACAATCTTTCGGTCCTTCGTCGCATGCACATCAAGCTCAACTGCGGTGGCACCACTTTTTAGGGCATTAGCAATTGCTGCGATTGTTGATGAAGGCCCTTCGAAGGACCCACCTTGGTGAGCAAACGAAATAACTCTTCGCTCAAGCCAGGGACTGCTCACGCGTTAGCGCGACCTTGCGGGTATAACTTCTTCTCCATACGGTTTTCCATGTAGAAAGCAAGCCCAGGAACAAATCCTGACAACAACATCAGAGCAATAAAGCCAACGTGCAATTTCGCCTTCAGAGCCAAGTTAAACGAAGCAACAAGATAAATCGGATACAGAACGATTCCGTGGCCAACTCCAACAAGGTTTACGAACCACTTGATGTGGTGCCAAGCAGTTGCATCAACTTTGTGCAGAATCAGCGTTGCGCACAAGATGAGCAGCGTTGTTCCAGTTATAAACGACATAATTCTGTATCGATTGAAAGCTTTTAGCATTTAGTGTCCGAATAGTTTCTTTTTAGGTTTTGTTGCGATGTTTTCAAGGTGATCGTTGTACGCAGCCATCTGCGGATCTTCAGATTGTGATTCTGCAGCCCGTGCAGCTTGTGCCAGTGCACGCTGCTTCTCTTCAAATTCACGACGGGCTTTTTCTTGATGTTCAGAAACTTTTTCTTGATTCAGTAGTGCCCACCAACCAAAAACTCCAAGTACCGCGAAGCAAGGCCATTCAATTGAATAAAGGAAACTAAGCGAATTCCCATTAAGCGCACGTCCAACCTGCCAGTACGCAGCTGATGCACACATTGAAAGCCAAGCGACTAGGCAGATATGCAAGATAAACGCTTGCTTGGTTACATACTTTGACTTCACATTCTCATCTTACCTAGTGGACTGTGAATTACCCACCCAGACATAAGATGAACTAGTGCCAAACATGCAAATGAACGAGTTCTCGTGGAGTCATTTAAATCTCTGGCATCTAGGCATTGTGCCAAACATACTTTTACTGTCAGCTGGTTGCCTCTACGGCCTTGGAGCTCGAAGAGCCAAGAACTGGCCGCTGGCACCAACCCTGTTCTTTTATCTCGCGCTCATAGTCACCTTCTTGGCGACTCAGAGCGTTATTGGTTACTTCGACATGAAATATTTCAGCGCGCACATGGTCCAACACCTTCTTCTGATCATGGCCGCAGCGCCTCTATTCGCCTGCGCACGACCTCTTGACCTCATGAGCAAAACTGGGCCAGCGTGGCTAAAGAAATTCATTGACGGGCGCATTATGCGCGTAGTAATGCATCCGATCTTTGGATTCGTTGCATATTTCGTTTTTATTCCAATGACCCATCTCACCGGACTCTTTGACCTGATGATGCAGCACTCCTATGTGCACCACTTCGAGCAGATTTGTTTTCTAGTCATTGGATACTTGTTTTTTAGAGTGGCATTTGGACTCGAACGAGGAATGAAGCTTCACCCGGGTCTACGTTTGGTTTATGTAATGGCAGCAGTCCCAGTTGACACGTTCACAGGACTGGCACTGATTATGTCTGTAAAGAATCCCTTCCCTAGTTACGCCACGATGGCGCCAATGGGATCGACACCATCTTCAATTCTTGACAATGTCAAACTTGGAGGCTCAATCATGTGGATTGGTGGTGACGCGCTAATGCTGCTTGCATGCATTCCACTCGTTGTGATGTGGGTTAAATGGGAAACAATTCGCACTCGTGAAATAGACGCCGAGCTCGACAAGCTCGGACTCTAAGCGCTACAGCAGCCCTGCTTCAATAGCGAGTTCTTCTAAATCAACTTCCGGGCGTGCTCCAAGGTGTTGAATAATTTCTCCAGCGCATAATGATCCAAGCTGCGCTGCTTCTACTGGGTCACAGCCAAGAGCCATACCGTAGAGAAAGCCTGCAGCGAACATGTCGCCCGCACCATTTTGATCAACCACGTGTGCAATGTCCGCGGCTGGAACATTGACGACTTCGGAGAATGAAAGAACGTCAGCACCTTCTGGTCCGCGCGTCACAACTGCAAGGATGCCGAGCTCATCAATCAATTCGTACGCCTCTGGGAGCGTTTGAACTTGGAAAAGAGAAAGAATTTCGTCTTTGTTGCAGAGCAGTAGGTCGACATCGTTGGTGATGAGTTCTAAAAAATCACGGCGATGGCGGTCTACGCAGAAACTGTCTGAAAGTGAAAGCGCGACCATTGAGTCATGTTCGTGTGCAAAGTTGACAACTTTTCTGATTGCTTCCTTGGCTGGAGGAAGGTCAAACAAGTAGCCCTCGACGTAGGTGATTTCTGAACGAGCAATGAGGTTTTCGTGAATATCATCTGGACGCAACTGGTTGCCCGCACCCAAATATGTAGCCATGGTGCGCTGCGCATCGTCAGTAATAAAAACATGACAGCGTCCCGTTGCGCCTTCATCGGGTTGCGCAATTGCAACATCGAGCTCAGCGCCAAGTGTTCGAAGGTCGTGTTGGAATCGCTCTCCGAATTCGTCGTCTGCAACTTTTCCAATGAAGCCACACGTGCCGCCAAGGTTTGCAACGCCTGAAATTGAATTTGCAACTGACCCACCACTCATCTGTGTCGTTGGACCCATTGCGTTATAAATTGATTCAAGTCTGTCAACATCTACGAGATTCATCGATGCCTTAACGAAACCAAGATCTGCGTAAACCTCATCTGAGTCGCGAGAAATAATGTCGAGCATCGCGTTACCAATTCCAGTGACCGCAAGGCGATTTGGGCCGGGTTTTTTGCGAAGGGAAACTGGTGTCTGAGAATTTGTCACCTAGCGAGCGTAGAAGATTTTCCCCTAGGGTGTATGCCTATGAGTACCACTAAGAATCCTTACCGCCTCGACCGTTCGATTGTTCCTTCGGGCTATCGAATCTTTATTACCCCTGACCTCGAGTCGGCGACCTTTTCAGGCCGCGTAGAGATCGACATTGACGTAAAAGAGTCAAATACCTCGTTCACACTGAATGCCAAGGCACTCGAGATGGGTGACGCGACTATAACTTCAGGTTCAACATCGCTTCGATCAACAAACTTGACCCTAAACGACAAGTACGAAACAGCAACCTTCAGCTTTGAAAGCGCACTGCCAACGGGTGCTGGCGTTCTAGAGATTGCCTTCACAGGAGTCCTCAACGACCACCTACAGGGTTTCTATCTCTCTAAGTACAAAGACGCCAGCGGCACTGAGCACCGAATCGCGACCACACAGTTCGAGCACTCCTACGCTCGCCAAGCATTCCCTTGCTGGGACGAGCCTTCATTCAAGGCCACCTACCAAGTGAACCTCACAGTTCCTTCCCACTTAGCGGTGTATTCAAATAACCCAGAGACTTCAAATGTTGACCTCGGTAACGGACAAAGGACTGTTGCGTACTCACCAACCATGGTCATGTCGACATACCTCGTTGCATTCTGCGTAGGGCCATTTGAATCAACTGCAGCAGTTGACGTTGATGGCGTACCACTGCGAGTCATCTACCCAATTGGAAAGGGCCACCTAACGGACCTCGCCATGGAGGCCGGTGCCCACGCACTTCGTTTCTTCACTTCGTACTTCGACATTCCCTACCCTGGCGAAAAACTCGACATGATTGCGATTCCAGACTTTGCTGCTGGTGCGATGGAAAACCTAGGACTTGTTACTTACCGTGAAACCGCACTACTCGTTGATCCAAACGTTGCTGGACTCGCTGCAGTCCAGCGCGTGGCAGAAGTTGTTGCTCACGAAATCGCTCACATGTGGTTCGGTGACCTTGTAACCATGGAATGGTGGGAAGGAATTTGGCTCAACGAAGCATTCGCCACATTCTGCGCCACGCTTGCAATGGAAGACTTCCGTCCTGAATGGGACATCTGGACATGGTTCGCGGTTATTGACCGTGAAATGGCCATGAAGGTTGACGGTCTTCACTCAACTCGACCAATCGAATACGAAGTTATTTCACCTGACGACACACAAGGCATGTTCGACGTTCTTACGTACGAAAAAGGTGGTGGCGTTCTTCGAATGCTCCAGCAATTCCTAGGTGAAGAAACATACCGAAACGGTATTCGTCGTTACCTGAAGAAGCACAGTTACAAGAACACCGTAACTACCGACCTATGGGACGCACTCGAAGAAGAATCCGGCAAGCCGGTTCGCGACATTATGAACACCTTTATTTTGCAAGGTGGCCACCCAATGGTGACGCTAGAGAACGGTCAGATTTCTCAGCAGCCTTTCGCATACGGAAGCCTTGTTGCTACTCCTACCTCGCCAAAGAGTGAGATCGGAAAGCAGTGGTTAGTGCCAGTACTCACGAAGTCGTTGGATTCAACAACGGTTACTCGCAACTTGCTGAGCGATAAGCCAATT
>CAIKFN010000013.1 GCA_903826715.1 uncultured Actinomycetes bacterium | reverse complement strand
TCAGCTGTCATGGGACTCCTAATGACGGAAGTGACGCTCACCGGTGAGCATCATTACGATACCGGCTGCATTCGCCGCATCAATAACTTCCTGGTCTCGTACGGATCCTCCGGGCTGGACCACGCTGGTGACTCCCACGCTGGTGAGCGACTCGAGGCCGTCGGCGAATGGGAAGAATGCGTCTGACGCTGCTGCACCACCAATAGAGAGCTCGCCGGCTTTCTGCGAAGCAATGTTTGCTGAGAAGACGCGTGACTGCTGTCCTGCGCCAATGCCAACGGCGACACCGTCTCTCGCAATGACAATTGCGTTCGACGTAGTTCGCGCACACACTCTCCACGCAATGATGAGGTCTTCTAGCTGCTGCGGCGTTGGTTTCTTTTCAGTGACGCACTTCCAGTCACTTGGTGGGACTAACAACTCGTCAGCATTTTGCACGAGTGCAGTGTCTCCAAATGTTCGAATTGATAGACCAAGTGGTTCTGGCGAAGGGGCACTAAGGAGTCGAGTGGCCTTGCGTCTAGAAACGAGTGTCGTAATTGCGTCATCGGTGAAATTTGAAGCAATGATGACGTCGGCTTGAGGGCCACTCGCAATAAGAGTGGCGAGTTCGTTGTCGAGGGTGCCCGCAATTGCGACAATGCCACCGAAGGCACTCTGTGGGTCGGCAGCGAGTGCTTTGTTAAACGCATCTGCGAGAGATTCGCCAACAGCAGCGCCTGATGCGTTGGCGTGCTTAATGATTGCCACGGCAGATTTTTTTGGTGCGTCATGTTGTAGTTCATGAACAAGTCGCCACGCAGCGTCGGCGTCAAAGAGGTTTAGATACGACAGTGCTGTTCCGGCGTGTTGAACAACGCCGTCCCACCATGGAGTTGACCCGCTAACGCGGTAACGAGCACCGATCTGGTGTGGGTTCTCTCCGTAGCGAACTGTTTGTACTCGCTCGAGTGCAATGTGCAAGGTCTGAGGGACAACAGCGTCAATGTCACTTGGTGCGGATCCAATTTCTCCGCCACCGTCAAGCCACGCAACGATCTCACCGTCATACGTTGCCGTGTGGGCAAAGGCTGCGCGTGCGAGTGAGTGGCGCGTGGCGTCAGATAGTTTTCCGTTCTCTTGAAGTTCTTTAAGAACATCTTCGTACTGCAAAGGACTGGTCACAATGCCAACGTGCTGATGATTTTTTGCAGCGGCGCGAACCATTGTTGGCCCACCTACGTCAATGAGTTCAATTGATGGGTTGGAGCTAAATGGATACAAATTGCAAACAACAATGTCGATTGCATCAATCTTGTGTTCAGCAAGTGCGCCAACGTGTGACGACTTTGAGCGGTCGGCAAGGATTCCACCGTGAATACGTGGGTGCAGCGTCTTTACGCGCCCGTCCATCATCTCTGGGAACCCAGTTACTTCTGAAACATCAAGGTGAGAAATCCCCGCTTCTTTAAGCGCAGTTGCAGTGCCACCAGACGCTACGAGTTCAATGCCCATTGCGTGGAGGCCCTTGGCGAAGTCAATAAGTCCGGTCTTGTCGTAGACGCTTAGTAGTGCTCTCACTGCTTCTCCTCTCGTAACTCAGACGGTTCAATTCCGTTTGAAAGTGACGCCATCACCCTACCGACCACTGAAGGATAGAGATCACGTTCAACTTCCTTAATTCTCTCATGAAGCGAGCTCTCGTCATCATTGCTAAGTACTGGTACCCGGGCCTGGGCCAAGATTGGTCCATCATCGAGTTTCTCTGTGGCAATGTGGACCGTGCAGCCAGATTCCTTGGCGCCAGCATCGAGCGCCATCTTCACCGCGTGCCAGCCCTTGAAGTCTGGGAGCAGACTCGGATGAGTATTTAGAACTCGACCCGGGAAGGCGTCGTGAAAGATACCTGAGGTGATGGTGCCAAATCCGGCCATTGCAATGAGGTCGATATTATTTGACTGAAGAACTTTCGTGAGTGCCTCACTGTAGCCGTCGCGGTCAAATGATTTAGAAAAGCCGCCATAATCAACACGGTCAACTAAAAGCGCAGGGATTCCTGCGTGCTCAGCTATTTCGAGTCCGCGACAGCGACGGTCTGATGCCACAAGTGCCACGTCGATCCCTGCGTGAAGCATTGCTTCAAGAATGGTGCCGGTGCCAGACACCAAAACGCAGAGGCGAACGTTGGCCAATGCGTTACATCGCCCTAACGATTTCGACCATCTTCTGTCCGGCTTCGGTTGGATTTGCGCAAACAAAAACACCAGCTTCGCGAAGTGCGTCCATCTTGGCTTGTGCTGTTCCCTTTGATCCAGAAATAATGGCGCCAGCGTGGCCCATCTTCTTGCCCGCAGGAGCAGTAACACCAGCAATGTAGGAGACAACTGGCTTGGTCATGTTGGCCTTAATCCACTCGGCAGCACGCTCTTCTTCAGAACCACCGATTTCACCAATCATCATGACTGCCTTTGTTTCAGGGTCAGCTTCGAATGCGGCGAGGCAGTCAATGAAGTTCGTTCCAGGAACTGGGTCTCCACCGATTCCTACACACGTGGTCTGGCCAATACCTTGTTGGCTGAGTTCGTGCAGCGCTTGGTAGGTAAGTGTTCCGGACCTGGAAACAATTCCCACCGGTCCACCAGGAAGCGCAATGTCCCCAGAAGTAATTCCAATGTTGCATTTTCCGGGGCTGATGATGCCTGGGCAGTTAGGGCCAAGAAGTCGAACGCCTGGATACTCTTCAACGAGTCGGTTGTAGGTCACCGCTTCATCGTGAGCAGGGATTCCTTCAGTGATGCAAACAATGAACGTGATGCCACCTTCAGCAGCTTCAAGAATCGCTGCTGCGGCAAACTTTGGTGGAACTGATACGAACGATGCAGTTGCACCAGTCGCCGCTACTGCTTCTTTCACTGTGTTGAAAACAGGAATGCCGTCAACGTCAGTGCCACCCTTGCCTGGAGTTACTCCACCAACAATTTTGGTGCCGTAGTCACGGTTACGTAGCCCGTGAAAACGACCCTGTCCCCCGGTAATGCCTTGAACAATTACTTTGGTGTTTTCGTCTACAAAAATACTCATCTTTAGTCCTTATTTTGTGAAGGCCACGGCACTGCGTGCGGCGTCCAACATTGTGGGTTCCATAACTAATTTGCTGTTGAGGTGAGGGGCCAAAATTGAACGTCCCTCAACTGCGTTTGTTCCGTCCAGTCGAAGAACAATTGGTGCATCAATCTTTACGCGCTTAAGTGCTTCTAGGACACCGTTAGCAACGTCATCGACTCGGGTGATTCCTCCGAAGATGTTTACAAAGATGACTTTCACCTTCGGGTCAGAGTTAATAACTTCGAGTGCTGAAGCCATAACGTCAGCGTTAGCGCCTCCACCAATGTCGAGGAAGTTTGCGGCACTGCCGCCTACCTGGTTAACAACGTCGAGCGTTGACATTGCGAGTCCCGCACCGTTAGCAATAATTCCAACGTCACCGTCGAGACCTATGTAGTTAAGTCCCTTTTCCTTCGCCATCTTTTCGCGAGGATCTTCAGTTTCTGTGGCGCGGTACTCTTCCCATTCTGGGTGACGGTACGAAGCGTTCTCGTCCAACGTCACCTTCGCGTCAAGCGCGTGGACCTTATTGTCTGGGGTGAGAATAAGTGGATTAATTTCTGCGAGGTCGCAGTCACCCTGGGTGTAGCACTCGTAGAGCTTTACAAGAATTTGTGCGGCTTGTTCACGGGCAACTTCATCGAGGTTTGCTTCAGCAACCCAGCGACGTGACGTTTCAATGTCGAGCCCACGAACTGGATCAATCGACAAGAACGCAATGGCGTCAGGATTCTCTTCTGCAACAACTTCAATCTCAACGCCACCTTGTGCACTCAACATTCCGAGGTGCGTCTTGTTTGGTCGATCAAGTGTGAACGATGCGTAGTACTCCTTAGAGATGTCACTCGAGCGTTCAATCCAGATACGGCGAACAATGTGACCCTTAATGTCGAGTCCGAGAATGTTCCCAGCGTGGAGTCGAACTTCGTCAATGTTGTCAGCGAGCTTTACACCGCCAGCTTTTCCGCGACCACCAACTTTTACCTGCGCCTTAACAACAACTGGGTAACCAATGCGCTCAGCAACAGCAATAGCTTCTTCAACTGTGTCTGCAACATCACCTGGCGATACTGCAATGCCGTAACGCGAGAAATACTGCTTTCCTTGATATTCAAAAAGGTCCATTTACTGTTCTTTCATTTCGGGGGATAAAACGAAGTACTACAACTGCGATTTTTCACGTGCGTCGAGTGCTGACTCGAGCCACGTATCAATTTCGCCAAGTGATGAGCCTGGAGTAAAGACTCGAGCTACACCTAACTTTTCAAGCGAAGGAATGTCGTCTTCAGGAATAATGCCACCAACAAGTAGCAACACGTCTTCACGGCCATTGGCCTTTAGGAGGTCAAAGATTCGAGGAACGAGAACGAGGTGAGCACCAGAAAGTAGCGAGAGCCCAAGTGCGTCAGCGTCTTCTTGAATGACTGCTTGCACGATTTGTTCTGGAGTCTGGTGAAGACCGGTGTAGACGACTTCAAACCCAGCGTCACGAAGAGCGCGAGCTATAACTTTTGCCCCACGGTCATGGCCATCAAGGCCAGGTTTGGCAACTACGACTCGATATGTGCGCTCCATCGCCATTCAGCATAGATGGCCTAAAGACCGTTCATTTTCAAGTGGAAACTCTAAGTATTTACCAGTTAGTAGCGTAAGAGGGGTGAGCCGAAACCCACAGACCCCCAGAGGTCCAGTCCGCGCCCTTATTTCTGCGATGCGCCCTGTTCAGTGGGTAAAGAACGTCCTTATCGGAATTGCTCCTGCTGCCGCTGGTGAGATTCATAATGAGGGAGTCATTCGCCACACTGGTGCAGCGTTCCTTTCCTTCTGCGCACTCTCTTCAGCTATTTACATCCTGAATGATCTAAGAGACATTGACCAAGATCGTCAGCACCCTAAAAAGCAGTTCCGTGCGATTGCGTCCGGTGAGCTATCAAAGGGTGTTGCCTACATTGCGTCAGTTGTCCTTGCAATTATTGCTTTCGCCATTCCATTCGCACTCTGGCACCCGCAAGGACTCTTCTTAATTCTCGGGTTGTATCTCATAATTTCAATCTCGTACTCATTCTTCTTAAAAGATGTCCCAGTCCTTGAACTTGGCGCTGTGGCGAGTGGTTTCTTTCTACGCGCCTACGCCGGTGCAGTCGCGTCACACATTTTTGTTTCAACATGGTTCCTCGTGGTCATCTCCTTTGGCGCACTCTTCCTCGTAACAGGTAAACGCTCAAGTGAGTTAAAGAACGTGGGCCTTAGTGGAACACGAAAGGTTCTCTCTGAGTACACCCCCCAGTTCCTGCACTCTGCTCTCACCATGTGCGCAACAGTCGTCGTCACCGGGTACTGCCTCTGGGCATTTGATACTTCATCCACCGGACTCTCGTCACTGCATCACCACATTGTCCCGATTCGCTTAACGGTTGTTCCAGTGGTCTTTGCAATTTTGTTTATCATGCGCTCCGCTGGAGCTGGAAATGGCCAGTCACCAGAAGACCTCGTGCTGCACGACCGTGTGGTACAAGTGCTCGGTCTCATCTGGATTGCACTTATCTACATAGGTATCTACGGATGAGCAAAGAAACTCTGTACGGGTGGGGACGCACCTCACCATCGGTTTCTGACGTCATAAGCCCAGCAACTGAACTTGAGATCATCAAGGACATAGCAACCGCCAAAGAGTTCATTGCTCGCGGCCTTGGTCGCAGTTACGGTGACGCAGCCCAACTTGGTGGTGGCACAGTAATTGACAACCGCGACCTCGACGGCGTAGGTGTCATTTCATATGACGGTGTCGTAACAGTTGGCGCTGGAACATCGATAGATGAACTCTTGAGTTTCTCTATCCCCCAGGGCTGGTTTGTTCCAGTGACTCCTGGAACTCGCCAAGTCACACTCGGTGGCGCAGTAGCTGCAGACGTGCACGGAAAGAATCACCACCTCGATGGATCACTCGGAAATCACGTTCTTGAAATGCGCATCATCACCCCTCAGGGAGCATTCACCATCTCTCCTACTAACGACGGCGAACTCTTCTGGGCCACAATCGGCGGCATGGGGCTAACGGGAGTTATTACCACTGTTACCTTGAAGATGTTAAAGATTGAAACCGACCTAGTACTAGTAGACACTGAACGTTACGAAAATCTTGATGCCGTCATGAGCGCCATGAAGAGTGGCGATGACGCCTATAAGTACTCCGTTGCGTGGGTTGACTGCATGACCAAGGGATCGTCAATGGGTCGTGCCATCCTCACGAGGGGTGACCACGCGAAGAAGTCTGACGCCCCTACAAAGAAACTAGAAGGACCTAAACCAGCAAAACTGTTTGTTCCTTTTGATGCACCGAGTGGACTGCTTAACTCATTTACGATCAAGGCCTTCAATGAGCTCTGGTTTAGGGCTGCGCCAAAGAAGAAGTTGGCCCAACCGCAGTCTCTCTCAGCGTTTTTTCACCCACTCGACGGTGTACGTGATTGGAACCGCCTCTATGGCAAGCGTGGATTTGTTCAGTACCAGTTCGCAGTCCCAGACAGTGCAGGAGAAACAGTCGTAAAGGCGATTGAACGACTTTCGACCTCTGGAGTTCCAAGTTTCCTCGCAGTATTAAAGCGCTTCGGCCCTTCTAATAACGGTCTGCTGTCTTTTCCTATTCCCGGGTGGACTCTCGCACTTGATCTTCCCGTGGGGCCGAGTGCGCTCCCCCAAGTACTTGATGACCTTGACGAAATGGTGCTCAGCGCTGGTGGGCGTATTTACTTCGCCAAGGACGCTCGCCTCAGTCACGACAAAGTACATGCAATGTACCCAAGACTTGGTGAATTTCTTAGTATTAAAGATCGCGTTGACCCTGAGCACCGTCTCGTAAGCGACCTCAGTCGTCGACTCCACATAGGAAGATAGAAACATGGAAAATGCATTTGGCCAACCACAGAACGTCATCGTGCTCGGAGGAAGCTCTGACATTGCACGAGCCATCACGAAGAAACTCTGCACTGCGCGCGCTCACACTGTTGTGCTCGCTGGAAGAAATCAGCAACTCTTAGATGAAGCCGCTAAAGAAGCGCATGAATACGGAGCCACCAAAACAGACACGCTTCTCTTTCAAGCAGAAGAAGTGAGCAAAGCCGGCGAAACAGTATCTGACGCCTTTGACAAAGTTGGAGAAAACGTAGATCTTGTGATCATCGCTGTCGGGCTGCTTGGTGACCAGCGTGCACTTGAAAATGACTCACTTGGCTCAGCACGTATGGCAGACGTGAACTACACGTGGCCAGTAGCTGCACTCGGTGAGATTCGTCGACGTTTAGTGGCACAGGGTAATGGAAGAATTCTTGTTATTTCATCCGTAGCGTCAGTGCGTGTTTACCGTGACGCGTATCTTTACTCTGGAGCTAAAGCCGGGCTCGACCGTTTGTGCCAGGGAGTTGCAGAGTCGCTGAAGGGAACTGGCGTTTCGTTGCAACTACTTCGCCCGGGCTTTGTTCGCTCGAAGATGACAGCCGGCCAAAAAGAAGCACCATTTACTACTGGAGTTAATGAAGTTGCTGAGAACACTATGCGTGGACTCGCGAGCAATGACCTCGTTATCTGGAGCCCGCCAATTCTTAAGTACGTCTCCATTGCCATGCGTCTGATGCCTAATCAGATCTGGAGCAAGGTGATGAAGCGCTAGCCCTTTGCCTTAGCGACAGTTTGATTAGTTCGAAGAGTCATCGTGTAAAAGTCGCGTGTCCACCAGTTGGCGAATAAGTGACCGGGTTGTTCCATCATTGTTGGAAGCAAGTCCTTGCCGTTCGCTGCAGTTGTAACGGTATTTAGTGGACCAGTGAAGGAACTAAACGTGACCCAGTCAGTGTTGATGTCCATTTCCATGGCTCTAATCGCGCCTGCGCGAACCATTACGTTCGCGAGGTCAGAGATTGAGAGCGATGGTCCACCGGCGTAGATGATTGCTCCATTGCTGGTTACACCAACACCAGAACGCCAAACGTTGTATACGTTCTTCACAGTCGTTCCCCACGACTTGTAATTCGAATTGCCTAATCCAGAGACAATTTTCCCCTTATTGACAATGAGATCTAGATTTTGGCGAACTGAAGCAATTTGATTATTCATTACTACCTCATTGCCCCATGCAGCGACCGTCATAGTTCCATCTTTAAAAATCACTGCAGACGCCGCTCCCTTTCGAAGTGGAATAATGGTTTTACCTTGGGTGTAGTAGCCACCGTTGGCATCTTTCATACGAAACCCTGCGTTAAATGACGCTACGAGATTCATCGAGTCCGCTGGTTTAATTGGTGCAGAGTATTTGTAAGGGCCCCCTCCAGGAATCTGAGATCCCGAGTAAAGCTGTGCTTTTAGAAGCGTTGGGTCCATCCACGCAACTCCAACTACGTAACTGGTGTGAATCGCGTCTGGTCGCACGAACGCTTCATACATAGTTGGGATACCACTCGCTGTTGTGCGACCAGCAACGTGCCAAACACCTTCACCCGGGAGAGGACTCGCCGCCGGTGAAACGATGTTTATTGGCGTTGGCAGGTGACCTCCTGCAGGAACCTTCACGGCAGTTGGTCCAGATCCGAACTGGGAATCAGATGGTGCCCCACCAACTTTTGGCGGACTCAACTTGTAAGCGAGATTCTCTGCCCACGTAACTAAAAAGCCAAGTCCATTTGAGCGCCCCCACTCAGCTGCACGAGCTGAAGTATTCGCCCCGAGCGAAGGATTCGTTAGCGCTGCACCCAAGGTTATTCCGTAGTAACCAACAACGATCACAGTTAAAATTGCGGCGACAGTAAGAATACGTCGTCGTAAATACACCACTGGCTCATGGCGATGAGGTCGTGGTGGCGCTGGAGGACGAAATCCGGGTCGGCGAGAATTCATGAGTAATCATTCTCTCACTTAAAACTGACAAAAGTTACGTTCTTACGCAAGGTTTAGATGTGCTTGAAAAACCACAAATTATGTGATTATCGAGATACTTCCCTTACCTCATCTACATAGATACATGCAGATTTGCCAACATCAGAAAACAACTGAATTGCCGTAAAAACTTGGTATAAAAAATTAATGTATTTAGTGTGAGTACGCCACTGCAACTTGAAGCAACTCACTCTCCAAGGTTTCGAACTGATGTTCAGCTGCTGCGTGCACTAGCGATTCTTCTAGTTATTTTTTATCACGCGAACGTCCCACATTTTGGTGGGGGGTACATCGGTGTTGATGTCTTCTTTGTAATCAGCGGTTTTGTGATCACAAATGTAATGCAGCGTGCTTCTGATGGCACTTCATTACAGCAACTGTCGAAATTCTATGCACGCCGTGTCCGTCGACTGATCCCAGCTGCATCAATCGTTCTGATTGCAACAGTTGTCTTAACGTATTTCTTTTTAGGGCCTAATTTCGGGGTTCCCCTCTTAAGCGATGTTCGATTCGCCTCACTATTCTCACTTAATTTTCACTTGATAGCTAACGGGAGCAGTTACTTCACCCCTGGAGTGCCGCCTTCCCTAGTCACTCATTTTTGGTCTCTAGCTGTTGAAGAGCAGTTCTACCTGGCGTATCCAATACTTTTCTTAACGCTTCGAAAACTATTCACCCAAGGCAGCAAAACAGCGACCGTGTTGTTTCTTTTAGTTGTAGTCGTCACTTCATCGTGGTGGTCAATTCACATCTCAACGAGTAACGCTGTCGTTGCTTACTATTCACCATTCACTCACCTATGGGAACTCGCGCTTGGTGCACTGATCACACAACTACCTGATCTACCAAAATTTCTTACTTACCGCATCAAAAGTGTGTTGAGCGCAATAGGTGCCATAACAATCTTGCTATCGGCTTTATTTCTAACGAGCAATAGCGTCTATCCAGGTTTTCTCGCATGGTTCCCCTGTGCCGCAACAGCCCTAGTACTAGCTACTTCGAGTGATGCAATTTCATCTAATGCAAGAATCTTGAAGTTTTTTCGACCCTTAATTTATGTCGGAGATGTTTCTTATTCTTTCTATCTATGGCATTTTGTTTGGATAATGCTGCCACTTCAGTACGCAATGACAATAAATGTGTCGAGCACGGAGATGTCGCCAGTAATGCGATTACTGCAAATCTTTGGTGCTTTTACATGTGCAGCGCTTTCCAATCATTTCATCGAAAAACCAATACGCACATCCTCACGTATCAACGCTCAGCAATGGTCAGTCCTGTTGCTACTCGTAGGTTGCATTGGTACCACGCTTGGGGTGACTTACCTATACGGTGCCTTTGGAGGCGGTCTCAACTAATACGAGATTGTCATTGGTTGCGCCGGGACTACTGGTAATCCAAAAATGGTATTTATCTTTTTCACAACAAAGGTTGCAAGTACAAGATGTCCAGCAGTATTAATGTGAATACCATCATTTGCGCGAATGTATTGGTAAACACCATTTACTTTTTGCATAAATGCGAACTTCCCCGCGGAATTTGCCAGGACACTTTGCGTGTCTAGATAGACAACATTCATAGACTTTGATAGTTCGCTTTGAACAGTTGAATTTATGATTCTGGTCATTGACGCGTAAATTGGAGAAAACATGACTGGAAGTCCTATCCAGAGCACCGCTGCGCCTGCAGTATTGGCTTCAGAAACTATCTTGTGGACTTCAGCTGCGTATGCTTTTTTCCAACCAGCAGAGCCAATCGGCTGCGAGACACCATTAACAGCTATTGAATGCGTATCGTTTGCGCCGAAAAAGACGGTTAAAAGTTTTGGGTGAAATTGATTGAGAAATCCTTGTAGATGCGTTGGCCAATCGTAAAATCCTGGACTCGTCAGCCCGGTTGATACAAGTGACCTACCTATCAGTCGAATCTTTGGGTTGCTTGCAAGTTCACTTGACATGCCTTCAGCCAAGTCGATTCCAAGAGAATCACCTACCTCAAGAATTGTAAACGGTCCATTTTGGGGAAATGAGAGCTTCTTAGAGTCATATAACGTTGGAACTGCAGAAGTAGTTGTCACTGGTGTTGCAACAGAAGTTGTAGTTGAAGTTGTATCTTCAGCGACTACAACGGAATAGAAACTGATCGCTGTTACTACCGAAAGTGGAATAACAACTATTTTTGATAGCAATTTTAGTTTCATTGCTTTTAATTATTACAGTCGTACCCATTAGTTTTGTGTATACCGTTTATTCCAAAATAATTATATTTACTTTAGAGAGCACGGTACTGGGTCAAAGTATGGCATTACTTGAGAAGGATCAGTTGTTGTAGTAGTTGAAGTTGACGTTGTAGTGCTGTGATTCTTATGTTTCGATGGAATTGTTGTGGTCGTAGTCGTTGTAGTGGTGGTAACAACTGGCGGTGGTGTTGAAACAAAAAGTGAATTTGGTGGTGGGTGGGTTGGCGTCAGAAGTGTATTACCAAAAATACTCAACAACAGTGCCTGGGCATCTGGCTGCTTAACAATAAGAACATCTCCAAGATTTGGATTGACCATTCCAGCAACGGGCAATGTATAACTTTTCATCGCAGAGGAATTAAATTTATGAAATTTAATTGCGAGGGAGACCAAGTTATTCAGTGTGAAATTACTGTCCAAAGTTATCCCGGCGGGGATCGACGATAAAAGAGAGTTGAGCTTCAATGGGTTATATATATTTTTTACCTGGTTAATCATCGCTTTTATGAAATTATTCTGTCTGTAAATTCGACCGTAGTCACTAGTGCCGTCATACAGCCATTGTCCGTTTTGAAAGTACTCGTAGTGTCGACTTCTTGCTACCGCGAGCGCTTGGGCTCCTGTAACAAGCTGACACCCACTATTTGTGATTCGAAGCCCTGAATATGCATCACGAGCAGGGTATGGAAAGTTGAGGTAGACACCCCCGATTGCGACTACAGAGTTGATTAGTCCACCGAAGGAAACTTCAATCACGTGATTAATGGGAATTCCAAAGTTTGCAGTAATCGCAGCAGCAACAGCAGAAGCACCGTCTCCATAATTCACATTTATTCGATTGAAATTCCCGTGAAGCGCTTGATTGTCAATAATGCTGATCACCGTGTCTCTTGGAATTGAAAGCACCGATATTGAATTCTTTGCAGGATCAATGTGCATAATCTTTACAACGTCGCTTCTTTCACCAGAGACACTTCCTGCCTGCGCGGCCACCGAACCTGTGAGTCCAGCTCTTGAGTCAGAACCAATTTCTAAAATGTTGAAAGGTTTTCCAGATAATTGTGGAAGCTCGTGCTTCACAGTAATTTTTGGAATTGCGTTGAATCTCCATTGTACGTAAACGTAGCTTCCGCCAACGAGAGCAATAATTAGTACAACAGCAATACTCGCGCCAATAATTGCTCTTCTTTTTCTTAGCTGGCTCCGCTTAGTTTTTCGCGATGGGCCACTGGTGGAGTGATCTGACATTTCAGATAATTGTAGTCAGAACCTAGATTCGTGATTTCGCTAGAGACAAAGTAAAGAATCTAGGCGCGTCGAAGTGGTGTCATGGCTAAAACAAGCTGTTTCGTGCCATGTTCTTCAAAATTCACTGCCGCCCTCGCATGTGATCCTTCACCATCAATACTTACAACGACACCCGCACCGTAGCGATCATGCATAACTTTTTCGCCAACCTGTAGTTCTAGCTTTTCGGCTCCGGTAGAGCGAACTGGAGGCGCCGCCCCAGTACCGAATGCTCGGCCTTCAGTGAATTCACTGCGCCTTCCAACGAAGCCTTCATCGCTAGAAAAGCTGGAGCGACGAGTTGGTTGCGTAGTTGACACATCATCAAGCAACTCACTTGGCATCTCCATCAAGAAGCGACTAGCAATTGCATCTGCACGATTACCCCACATTGTGCGGCTCCATGCGTGTGTAAGAACTAAGTGATGCATTGCACGAGTAACCCCGACGTAACAAAGACGGCGTTCTTCTTCGAGTTCCGCTTCATCAGAAAGTGCACGACGATGCGGAAAAATAGTTTCTTCGAGGCCAGTTATCACTACAACAGGGAATTCAAGTCCCTTAGCGACATGCAATGTCATTAGTGAAATGGCACCTGCTCCTCCATCGAGCTGGTCCGAATCAGCAACGAGGGCCATGCGCTCTACGAAATCCATCAGTGTGTCGTACTGAGACGCAGCAGATGCAAGTTCTCCAAGGTTTTCCAGTCGAGAAGTCGCTTCATCAGAGTTCTCTGCACGAAGTGCATCTCCCATCCCGCTCTCTCTAACAATGGCATCAATCATCTCTCGTGGCGTTAGGTCATTAGCCATTGCGCGAAGTTGATCAAGCATCACTGCGAACTGGGTTGCACCATTGAGCGCCTTGCTGGTGAGACCTGCAGCCTTGGCGTAGTGGGGCGACTCAGCAAACGACATACCATTTTCTGCGGCGTAGGCACTGAGTTTCGCCAGTGCCCCATCACCGAGCCCACGCTTAGGTTCATTAATCACCCTGCGAGCTGAAGCTTCGTCATGAGGATTGACAATAAGACGTGCATACGCCAGTGCACTCTTAATTTCTTTTCGGTCATAGAAGCGCATCCCCGAAATAACTCGGTACGGAATGTTTGCGCGAAGCATTTCTTCTTCCAGCACACGGCTCTGGGCATTAGTTCGGTAGAACACCGCCATGTCGCTCCAGCCAACATTGAATGAGTTCTTCATTCGCCGAAGCTCTCCAGCAATCCAGCGGCCTTCGTCGTATTCATCACTCGCGCGGTAGAGACGAATCTTCTCGCCCTGGCCACGTTCAGTGAAGAGATTCTTCGCGTGACGACTTGCATTCTTTTCAATGACTGCGTTCGCGGCGTCCAAAATTGTCTGGCTGGAGCGGAAGTTCTGCTCCAGCAAGATAACGTCAGCATCCGGAAAGCGTTGTTCGAATTGCAAGATGTTTCTAACGTCAGCGGCTCTAAAGCGGTAAATCGACTGGTCCGAGTCACCCACTACACAGAGGTTGCGGTGTTCAGCAGCGAGCATCAACACCAGTTCGTTCTGCACACCATTGGTGTCTTGGAACTCGTCAACGAGTAGATACTTGAAGCGACTCTGATACGAGTGAAGAACCCCAGGGTCTTTCTTCATCATGAGTACTGCATTAAGCAGAAGGTCGTCAAAGTCCATAGCGTTTGCGAGCATTAAGCGCTCTGCGTACAAACGGTAGATTTCTGCAATACGACGATGATTCGGATCATCGCCGTGAGCTCGGTCCGCGTACATGGCGGGCGTAAGCATTTCATTCTTGGCAGCAGAGATTGCTGAGTACACGCTGCGCGCTGAAATGCGCTTGGTGTCAATGTTGAGTTCTTTCATGATGCGATCAACCGCAGTTTCTGCGTCACCGGCGTCATAAATTGTGAAGCCACGTTGGTACCCGAGAACTTCTGCATTCATGCGAAGCATCCGCAGACACGCTGAGTGAAACGTCGATACCCACATTTTTTCTGCGTCAGCACCAACGAGTTCAATAACGCGCTTCTTCATTTCATCGGCGGCTTTGTTAGTAAAGGTGATTGCCATTATTTCGTAGGGTCGAGCATCGCCCGTAGCCAAAATGTGCGCAATGCGACGAGTTAAGACTCGTGTTTTTCCAGACCCTGCACCAGCAACAACGAGAAGTGGCCCACCACGCTGGATTACTGCGCGGTGCTGTGGCTCGGTGAGGTCACTGAGCAGTGACGAAGGATCGGGTCGAGCTGCGACGGGTGTGGCGTCTGCGAACAGCGACTCGTCAGAAAACGAGTTACTACTCACTCCCACTCAATGGTGCCTGGTGGTTTACTCGTGACGTCGAGGGCAACTCGGTTGACCCCTTCAACTTCACGAATAAGCCGGTTCGCGATTGACTCAATCACGTCGTAGGG
>CAIKFN010000012.1 GCA_903826715.1 uncultured Actinomycetes bacterium | reverse complement strand
TGACGATTACTTCTGCAGATTTAGAAAGTCCCCACGCAAGTGCGTGTTCGCGAGCGCCTGAGCCAACGACTACGCAGCGACTCACGACGGCTTAACGAACTGCTCTCGGCCGGGGCCAACTCCAACAACTGAGATGGTCACGCCAGTGGTCTCTTCTAGAAACTTCACATACTTCTGTGCGTTAACTGGAAGATCTGAGTACTTAGTAGAAGCCGTGATGTCGGTCTTCCATCCTGGGAGTGTTTCGTAAATAGGAGTTACCTTGTGCAGAATCGACTGGTGATATGGAGGGAAGTCGTAACGGACACCGTCAGCTTCGTAGGCAACGCACACTTTGATTTCATCCAGTGTGTCGAGAACGTCCATCTTTGTAAGAGCAATTTCAGTAAGTGAATTAAGGCGTGCGGCTTGGCGAGCCATTACTGCGTCGAACCAGCCAACGCGGCGCCTACGACCAGTGTTTGTTCCGTATTCGTGACCGCGCTCAACAAGTAGCTCTGCCATGTCGCCGTCGAGCTCTGTAGGAAATGGTCCTGCCCCAACGCGTGTGATGTAGGCCTTTGCAATTCCAACTATGCCCGTTAGGTCGCGAGGTCCGAGACCAGATCCTGTGCACGCACCACCCGCAACTGGGTTCGATGAAGTAACGAATGGGTACGTTCCGTGATCGAGGTCAAGGAATGTTGCCTGCGCCCCTTCAAGGAGGATGCGCTTGCCATCAGCTAGTGCAGTGTGAATGATGTTCACGGTGTCACCAATCATTGGTGCCACGCGAGGAGCTAATTCATCAAGGTATTTGTCCGCAATGTCTTTCGCACTTAGTGCAGGACGGTTGTAGATCTTGTTAAGCAGAAGATTCTTTTCATGAAGAACAACTTCGAGTTTTTCGCGGAAGATTTTTGGGTCGAGTAAGTCCTGCACTCGAAGACCAACGCGAGAAGACTTGTCAGCGTACGCAGGCCCAATGCCGCGCTTCGTTGTTCCGAGTGCGTTCTTTCCTAGGAAGCGCTCGGTGAGTCGGTCAATCTCTTGGTGATACGGCATGATCAGGTGCGCGTTACCTGAGACAACAAGTCGCGATACATCAACACCCTTAGATGAAAGTGTGTCGAGTTCAGTAAGGAGCACAGACGGGTCGACTACTACACCGTTACCAATTACCGGTGTGATGTGTGGGTACAGAACTCCCGATGGAACGAGTTGGAGCGCGAATGCTTCGCCTTCAACAACTATTCGGTGACCGGCATTGTGTCCGCCTTGATAGCGAACAACCATGTCCATTTCGCGTGAGAGGAGGTCAGTGAGCTTCCCCTTACCTTCATCACCCCACTGGGTTCCAACTACAACGGTTGCTGGCACAGGACTCCTTGTAAAAGTCCAGTCTAACGGACACCATTTAACTCAGAATTACGAATTATCCCGGTTTTGCTTCTGAGATTCAACAAATAGAGCAATGGTGTTTTGAATGGGGACCAGTTCGCGTCGGTACTGACGGTGTGTTGCTTCGACCTGAGCCTGGGCGTCACTTGCAATCCCGCGAAGAGTTTCCTTCATTGCTTCGAGCTGGGCTTCGAGCACCATGATTCGCTTGACGCCTTCGAGGTTGATGCCCTCATTTGTCAACTCTTGAATACGGCGAAGTGCGACGAGGTCAACGTCAGAAAAGCGGCGTGATCCACCACTCGTGCGCTGCGGATTCAGTAGTCCAGTTCGTTCGTAGTTACGAAGTGTCTGAGGATGAACGCCACCAATCTCAGCGAAGACAGAGATCACGTAGACCGCGTGTGATGGCTGCCTATCAGACATTCGTTACCTCTTCGTTAAACGATTTTGAAAGCTTTTCAACGAGTGTTCGTTGCTCCTTATTTAACTTCTTTGGGATAACAACGTCAACTGTCACGAGGAGGTCGCCAACGGGGTGCTTCCCACCAGCTGGAAC
>CAIKFN010000011.1 GCA_903826715.1 uncultured Actinomycetes bacterium | reverse complement strand
ATTGCTAGCTCCAGTGCCAAAAACGAGGGCGCGTAAAATCTTGCTTCGCTGTGTCGGTTTGTATTTGCTTGTTGCCGGAGTGCTGTTGGTTGTGAGAATTGTTCAGTTGGCAACATCGTAAGTATCAGTAATTTTAAGTAAAAACTTGTGAATAATGAAGTTAAAAAGTTAACGTGACAAAACAAAAGGCACGTACAAAAGACATCCATAAATTCACAAAACAGAACAGAACATCAAGCGCTGCTAGCGATAATGTCTAAATTATAAAAATGCTCTAAATCTCAAATAGTCGGTTTGAGCCGGCTCTCTCAAATGACTGACGATTGAATCGATGAAAAAAAGTTTTATAAACACTTTTAAGAAATGGTCTTTTGTCCCCCTACTTTTTGTCGGGTTCTCTCTGCTCTTCTTCACTGTAGGTTTTTCAGGTATTGGAAATTCGACTGGAGCGCCAGCCACAAATCCATGCACTGGTACTGGGGGGGTATGCACTGATCTCAACGGGCTGCAATATAATTACATAATCAATAATGGCGAAGCAATAATTTTCTCGTATCCTGTTGGCGCATCAACTGTCGTACTTCCTGATGCCGTTGTGGATACAAATACATATCCGGTGACAACTATAAGTAGTTTTGCATTTGCATTTGATACAGCCCTTAGGTCATTAACAATTCCTCAGACTGTGACAAGCATTGGACTTGGCGCATTTGCTAACGACACCGAGCTAATAATTTATGAACCTGCTGGTTACAGTGCGACATGGTCATCAGGGAATGTCGTGTTTACAACACGAGAACTGACTTCTAGTGCGGCACAACAATATGCTTTAGTTGGAACTTGGACCACAACGACTGCAACAACGCCAACCACGACAACTACAACAACTACAACTATCCCAACAACTACCCCAACCACGACCCCCACAACGACTACAACCACGACAACCACAACGACTACAACCACGACAACTACAACTACCCCAACAACGACAACAACAATTGTGCCTACGGCTGTGCCTGATCCTCCAACTTCTGTAACAGTGAAACCAGGATTAACTTCGGCGGTTGTTTCATGGCTTAGTCCAGTGAATAGCGTTGGAGCACAAGTAACTGGATATTCAGTCTCGGTTACCCCCGCAGTAAGTCCTCCAATTGGTTGTATAAATACAACGAAAACCAGTTGTGTTTTTTCAGGGCTCACAAGTGCAACTCAGTATATCTTCACTGTTGTTGCTCTGAATCAAATTGGAAGTAGTGTCGCGGCAACGTCCGATCCAATCTCTACGCTGGCAGGCATTGTGCCACTGGCACATCCACTCCCGCTTACTCCTTTGGTTCCCTCTGTAGATATGAATCAAGGTCTGTGGACACCTACAGGTCGAGTCATCAACGGTGAGCCAACAATTCTTAAAACATATATCAGACTGTCAAATAATTCATTCAATAGAGCAAGTGTTGCTTGGATTGATACGGCGCTGCTTCGAGCACAACTTTATTCAGGGAGTTTTATACCCGGTGGGAATTTCTGGCAATACAAGACACCAATTTCCGCACAGGGTGCACGAACGCTCGATGCAGCCTTTAATGGGGGCTTTCAAATTAAAGACGCTCATGGTGGATACTTCAGTGAAGGAAAAACCGTAAAGCCATTGGTCAATGGTGCCGCTTCGCTGGTAATCAATACTGACGGTTCAGTAACCATAGGATCGTGGGGGCAGTCAGTATCAATGTCCAGCAGCGTTAAATCTGTCATGCAGAATTTGAGACTTCTTATTAGCAATGGAGTGCCCAGCACAAATTTGCAAAGCAATGACGTGAGTTTTTGGGGGGGTGCTTTAAATTCAATTTCAAATGTTCCGCGATCTGCAATTGGACAAACGTCTACCGGTGCGCTTGTATATGTTGAAGGTAAAATGAATGTCGTTCAACTAGTAAAAGTGCTCGTCAGCTCAGGCGCAGTCAATGCAATGGAACTTGACATTAATCCTACATATCCATTTTTTGTGAGTTACTCGATATGCTCGAAAGGGTGTAGTGCGAATTCAAGTAACGGTCAAATGCTTTCAAGCGAAATGGGCTCTTTGAAAAGGATTTTTGATCCTTATTTCAATAGAGATTTCGTAACATTATCTGTACGGTGACAGATTCAACGTTGTGCGGAGGGGTCTTTAAGCCAGGAAGTATGGACCATACGGAGATTTGTCAAGGCGAAGTAAATTAGCATTGTCCTATGTCGTATAACAAATCAATAGCAATTATCCATGCGCATCCAGATGACGAGGCACTCTTCACCGCGGGTGTTTCATCTCACTACGCCGAACTTGGATTTGACCTAACGCTAATTACCTGCACCAATGGATCTCTAGGCCGTGACGACCAGGGACGCGAAGGTAATCACCCAGAACACAACACCGAGTGGACAATTGCTACTCGTGCAGACGAACTCGAAAAAGCTGCAAAGTTAGTTGGCTTTAACCGTGTCTTTAACCTCGGTTACGACGACTCGGGGCTCCCTGAGTGGGAACAGTTCAAAAATCCAAAAGCTTTTGTTAATGCCGACTTCGAAGAAGCATCGCATAAAATGGGTGCGATTATCAATGAAGTTCAAGCAATGGTTCTCATTACATACGACGAGAATGGCTTCTACGGACACCCAGATCACATCATGGCGAATCGAGTCACTGGCCGCGCTGCATATATCGCAATGTGCCCACAACGTATTTACTATCCAGTGATGCCACAGCGCATTATGGAAGAGTTCTTGCCAGCAGCCAAGGCCAAGGGAATTGAGCTTCCTGAGTGGATTCTTCGCGCAGTGACAGATACACCGGATGAGTTTGTTGACTCCACAATGGACGTTCGTAAATTTGCAAAAATCAAACAGCAGGCGATCCTTACTCATGCGTCACAGATTGACAACAGTGACATTGCGAACATGGACGAAGAACTCTTTACGTTGTTATTTGGCACTGAGTACTACCACCGTGCTTGGACGCGGTTCCCAACTGATCAAGATGCAACCGATTTCTTTGGAGGAATGCCCGTTGAGTAACTTGACCTTTCTAGCGGTGCACGCGCATCCAGATGATGAAGCCAGCTCTACTGGTGGCGTCTACCCGCTACTTCACGACCAAGGGATTCGAACAGTGCTTGTTACGTGCACCAATGGAGAATGTGGTGACGCACTTGATGGCGCCAAGCCTGACGCTGACCACCACGATGGGGACGCAGTTGCAGAGATTCGCAGAGTCGAGCTCGATAACGCGGTAAAGATTCTCGGCATTGACCGGCTTGTGCGACTTGGATACCGCGACTCAGGAATGATGGGGTGGCCACAAAACACTGATCCAGACAGTTTTTGGGCAGCTGACGTGAACGATGCGGCAAAGCGACTCGCTGTCGTCATTATGGAAGAGCGTCCGCAGGTCATTGTTACGTACAACGAAATTGGTTTCTACGGACACCCTGACCACATTCAGGCGAACCGAATTACTCTTGCGGCATTAGAGCTGATTGACTACGAACCAACGTTGTATTACAACGCAGTCCCAGACTCAGTGATGGCAATCTACCGTGCACGCTGGGAAGAAGAAGACCGCCTGAAGCGTGAAGAAGACGAGAAGCAGGGGATTGTCAGAGCTCCTGAACCAGAACCTGAAGAACCGCTCAACATGGGTACACCGGACGACAAGATTGGCGCAAGAGTCGACGTTTCAACCGCGAGCTCTCGTAAGTTTGACGCACTTGCAGCACATGCGTCACAGATCGCCGACTCCTTCTGGATGAAGATGGGCAAGGAACAGTTCATGGAAGTAATGGTTAATGAATGGTTCTTTCGCGTTACGAATCCAAAGAAGCTTGATGGCTGCGTTGATGACATCTTTGCTGGGTACCGGTAGAGCAACGAAAGTGAAAAAACGTCACAATCAGATTCGACTTGAGGCGGCTACGTTAGCTGCTGATGAGGCTGACCGTCGAGAGATGTCGGTAGTTGCTGAGTTTATGAAATCACTCCATGCAGAAAGTGGCCTGTTGACTACTGATTCAGAGTGATTAGATTTTCTAAAATTAAAAAAGCCCCCGGGATTTTCCCCGGGGGCTTTTTTAATGTTCCTAGTAACGGTAGGTATCTGACTTGTAAGGGCCTTCGACCGCAACGCCAATGTAATCAGCCTGCTGCTTTGAAAGCTCAGTGAGCTTCACACCAAGTGCGTCAAGGTGAAGTCGAGCAACCTTTTCGTCGAGGTGCTTAGGTAGTACGTAGACCTTCTTCTCGTAGTTCTTAACGTTCATGAATAGTTCCATCTGAGCCATTACCTGGTTCGTGAATGAGTTACTCATTACGAATGATGGGTGACCAGTTGCGTTTCCAAGGTTAAGAAGACGTCCTTCTGAAAGAAGAATGATTGCTCGCCCGTTTGGAAGGATCCACTTGTCAACCTGTGGCTTAATGGTTTCGCGCTTTACGCCAGCGAGGTTAGTAAGACCAGCAATGTCGATTTCATTGTCAAAGTGACCAATGTTTCCGAGGATTGCCTGGTGCTTCATCGCCAGAATGTGCTCAACGGTAACGATGTCCTTGTTACCAGTTGCGGTGATGATGATGTCAGCGTAGGGAAGTGCTTCTTCGAGTGTCGTCACCTGGAAACCGTCCATGGCTGCTTGCAAGGCACAGATGGGGTCGATCTCAGTAACGATTACTCGTGCACCCTGTCCGCGTAGTGATTCAGCAGAACCCTTACCAACGTCTCCGTAACCACAAACAACGGCAACTTTTCCACCAATGAGTGTGTCAGTTGCACGGTTGATGCCGTCAATGAGTGAGTGGCGACATCCGTACTTGTTGTCGAACTTTGACTTAGTAACAGCGTCGTTTACGTTGATTGCCGGGAACAGCAATGTTCCCGCGCGCTCCATTTCGTAAAGGCGCATTACACCAGTTGTTGTTTCTTCCGAAACACCAATGATGTCTTTCGCCATTGGAGCGAAGAACTTCTCGCCAGATGAAACAATCTTGTTGAGGAGCTGCAAGATGATGCGGTATTCCTCAGAGTCAGCAGTTTCTGGTGAAGGAACGCCACCAGCAAGTTCGAACTCACGACCCTTGTGGATTAGCAGCGTTGCGTCGCCACCGTCGTCAAGAATCATGTTCGGACCAGCGTGTCCCGGCCAGCGAAGCATCATTTCTGTGCACCACCAGTACTCCTCGAGTGTTTCGCCCTTCCAGGCGTAAACAGAAACACCCTGAGGGTTTTCTGGTGTGCCGTTAGGTCCAACAACAACTGCAGCAGCAGCGTGGTCTTGGGTTGAGAAGATGTTGCAACTTACCCAGCGAACATCAGCACCAAGAGCCACGAGTGTCTCAATAAGCACTGCAGTCTGGATTGTCATGTGAAGTGATCCCGCGATGCGAGCGCCCTTCAATGGCTTAGATGCACCGAATTCTTTACGCATGGCCATGAGGCCTGGCATTTCGTGTTCAGCGAGGGTGATTTCCGCGCGACCGTAGTCGGCGAGTGAAAGGTCAGCAACTTTGAAGTCAAGGGTGCTAGAGGTCATTTTTTCTCCTAGAGATTTTGAATTGAACT
>CAIKFN010000010.1 GCA_903826715.1 uncultured Actinomycetes bacterium | reverse complement strand
GAACATGCTCGTACACGCGCTGAACTCCAATACCCACGCACTCAAGATGGTGTCATGGGTGATGTGCGTTTCTGCGTTCGCTCTTGGGGTCTGCACATTGTGTATCCCAGCTCACGTAACACCATTTTGTGTGATCTATGCGCTAGTGGGCTTTGGCTTTTCCTTCAGTTATGTATTTAATTTGTTTTTTGCGAAGCGCGCAGCTGCAAAGTAAGAAGATTCAACGTTCAAACAAATTGTTTACACCGGTTGATACACCACTAATGTTTTTACATGACTGAACTTTCGACACCCATTTCATTTGCCCATGGCACTTCACTAACTAACCGCATCACCCTGGCGCCACTTACTAATGAGCAAAGCCACGCAGATGGAACGCTGAGCGACGAAGAGTACAAGTGGCTCACAATGCGCGCCGAGGGTGGCTTCGCACTCACTATGACCTGTGCCAGTCACGTACAGGCAGTTGGCCAGGGCTTCTCGGGGCAGCTTGGGTGTTTTGGTGACGAGCACATTCCAGGTCTCACTCGACTCGCGAGCGGTATCAAGGCGCATGGCTCAATGGCAATCGTGCAGCTTCACCACGCCGGCCGTCGTAGTCCGAGCAATCTAATTGGCACCGCACCAGTTGGGCCCTGTGTTGATGCTGACACCGGGACACGAGAGTGATCAACGAAAGAAGTTGAGACGCTGTCCTCCGACTTCATTGCAGCTGCCGTGCGCTGCGAAAAGGCAGGATTTGACGGAATTCAGATTCATGGCGCGCATGACTACATCATTTGTGAGTTTCTTAATCGGACCTACAACCAGCGCACAGACCAATACGGAGGGTCGGTCGAGAACCGGGCACGACTCTTGTTAGATACCCTGCGTGGAATTCGCGAAGCCACTCGTTCTGATTTCAATGTTTCAGTACGACTATCCCCGGAGCGCTTCGGACTCGATACTGCTGACGTCATTGCAACGTACAAACTCATTATTGAAACCGGGCTTGCCGACTTCATTGATATCTCTTTATGGGACTGCTTTAAGGAAGCTTCTGATGAACAGTTCGCTGGGAGTCAGCTGATTGATCTGTTCACTGAGATTCCTCGTGGAGAGACTCGACTCTGCGTTGCTGGAAAGATTTACTCGGCCGCTGATGCGCAGCGCTGCCTCGACCTTGGTGCAGATTTGGTCGCTATTGGCCGCGCGGCAATTACCAACCATGACTTCGCCCGCTCAGCATGTGCTGATCCTTCTTTTGTCATGCGTGAGATTCCCGTCACGCGTGAGATCTTGCGATCTGAAGGCTTGTCGGAGTCCTTCATTGAATACATGTCAGGGTGGAAGGGTTTCGTCGCCGACTTGCGAGTTGTGTAGTAGCTAAATGCCTGGATTGAGGGGTATGCGGTACTGGGCTTTGCCAGACTCTTTTACATAGGAATCATAAAGTTTTCGTGCAGTTTCATTTGTTGCATCTGTATTCCAGTACAGCCTGCTTGATCCAGCTTTCACTGCGATTTCGTACACAGCGTCTATGAGAGCTCTGCCAACCCCATGGCCACGTAGCGCTGGGTCTACAAACAAGTCTTCTAGTAAACAGAAGTTATTTGGGGCCCAGGTTGATTCCTGGAATGTGTAATGAACTAGCCCGCATACTTTTCCATCGACTTCTGCAACAAGTGCATAGAGGTTGAAGTCG
>CAIKFN010000009.1 GCA_903826715.1 uncultured Actinomycetes bacterium | reverse complement strand
ATAACTTTTTGAGGACGAAGCAAGATGCCGTCAGGTGTGAGTTCCACCTCTAACAAGTCACCTTCCTCGAGGTGGGCGCTCTTTCGTATGTCTTCAGGCAAAGTAACTTGCCCTTTTCCTCTGATCATCATTTTTGCCATGCAGTAATTGTACCATAATAATTCTAATTTTCTTATTTTCAGAAAATCAGAACAGAACTAAAGGCTTCAGTTTGTAGTTCGTCCATCTTCTTTGGGGGTCAGACTCTTTCTAAGGCTGAGCATCATTAATGAACCACCTAGTGATGCACTGCCAATGAAGAGTGGCCACCATGATCCCAGGTGTGAGCTGAAAAGAATCGAAGTGAATGCGGCGGCGACCATTGATGAAACTCCCCAGGTGAGACCAGATGCAGCGTTGTAGCGCCCACGCAAATGCTCAGGGGCGATTTCATTGATAAGGGCGGAGCCGACTGGGTTAATCAGAGTTTCACCGATTGCGAAGATTCCCATTCCAATGCAAATTGAAATGACTGCAAGGACTTCAGGCATTCTTAATGCTGCAAAAAGAATGAACCAGAAGCTGAACCATAAAAGCCCTGCCACAGCCATCACGCGAGTTCGGCTTTTATTCTCCACCAGATTTGTAATAAAAAGTTGAGAAGCAATGATGGTAGTGGTGTTGCAAAAGAACATAATTCCGATGACGTGCACAGGAATCTTCAAATTGTTCACAACGAAAAGGCTAAATCCTGCTTCTTGTGACCCATAGCCGCCAAGCATGAGTATTAGCGAAGCGGTGACGTAGCGAATGAGCCTTTTGTCTCTCAGAACATTACCCCAGCCTTCCTCTTCTTGTTCCTCAGTTGTTGCAGCCGAAACATCCCGTTTGCCGTACTTCCAGAGCGTCGTGAAAACAACAGCGATTCCTAACGCTGTTGCTGCATTTAACAAATACAACACAGTAAATGAGAACGTGTGATGGAGATCAACAATGCTGGCCGCAATAAGTCCACCAAGTCCAATACCGAGATTAACGAACATGAAGTTAATTCCGAAAGCTCGCTGACGATGTTCTTTGTCAATCAGGCGCGATAGCAACGTGCTTCCCGGTCCCCAAAAAGCACCCCCAGTAACCGCAATTATCAAGTTTGATGCAATAAGTGCTTCGTAGGTGTGAGCGTACGCCCATACAACTAATGAGATTGCTTCAAGAACTAGAGATGGAACGAGTACTAAGACAGGTCCAAATTTGTCAACAAGTATTCCAATAATCGGACTGCACAAAAGTCCTGCTACGGCACCAAGCACCAGGAGCATTGAGGCGAACCAAATTGAGAAGTGGCGAACATTGTGAACGTAAATTACGAACATTGAAAACGTCAGTCCGTTTCCAGTGCAGCCAAGGACAGTTCCAAGAAAGTAACGCTTGAGCTCAGGTGTAGTTGCATTTCTAAAGTCTCTTGGGACCAGGGTATTCAGGAGAGGCACAGAGCAAGGTTACTTACATCTTGAGCGTTAATTCACAAGCAGATATTTATTTAATTCTGAATGCCTGCGAACTTCAATTGCCGGTTACGCTATTTACGTACTGTTCCCTCAGCTACAGACCAGAAAGTTCTCGATGTCTATCAAGCAGCTACCGAACAGCAAAACTGATCTTCTTCTTGAAATAGCTCCTGACGTTGAGCGTCTCTATAACCGCCACCTTGAAGCACCACGTCTTTGGTACCCGCACGAACAAATTAATTGGGGCCAGGGACAGAATTTCGGTGAGCATGCATGGAGCGAAAGTGACTACCCACTCTCAGCCGGTGTTCGCAGCTCTATCTACGTAAATCTTCTCACCGAAGACAACCTGCCGTATTACACAAACACATTGCTCAGCCATGCCCCAAAGGGACACCCAATTCGCGAATGGAACCACCAGTGGACGATGGAAGAGAATCGACACGCCATGGTGATGCGTGACTGGGTTCACATCACACGCTGCATTGATCCAACATTGCTCGAAGACGGCCGACGTGTTCAAATGAAGAAGGGTGAAGTTCCACAACCCGAATCTTTCGCTGATCTCATTACCTACGTTGCCTTCCAGGAGCGCGCCACGCAGATTGCTCACCGCAATACTGGTGCTCACTTGCCTAAGGACGACAAAATGGGCCGAAATGTTTTGGCGCTCGTGGCTGGTGACGAAACGAAGCACTACCTCTTCTACCGAGACCTTGCCATGGCCGCATTCGCAATTGATCCATCCACAATGATGGTTGCTGCTGCGAAGCAGGCTCAGGCGTTTGCGATGCCAGGAACTGGAATTCCGAGTTTCACTCGCCACGCAGTTCGAATTGCTCGCGAAGGAATCTACGGACTTAGCCAGTTCCTAAAGGATGTTCTTGATCCAGTACTAAATCTCTGGGATGTTGACCACATTGCAGGGCTCACGGCAGAGGCTGAGAAGGCCCGAATGGAGCTTGCCGAGATGATTAAGCAACTTAGCGCCACGGTTGAGCGTATGGCTCAAAAGGCCGCTGCACTCGCTACGAACCCAAAGCCAGTAACGCTGTAATTGCCCCTCAGGGCGCCTTGCTTGCAAACATGCAATTAGGAAATCAGTTGTTGACTTGACCCCTGTCAACCTGCGTAGGATTTACATTCAAGCAGGGGGAAATCAGTGGCACTTGGGTACCAGGAATCTATCGACGAAGTGACCGGACCTGGCTCATGGTTTGAAGTTGAAGACGGCGTTGTTAACGGCGTTGCCATGAAGGTATTTAAGAATGCCCCCGTTGCGCTTCGAGATGTTTTCAATCCTTCTCGTGAATCTGATGCGACCTACATGGTCTATGAAGATGAAGAATGGTCTTACAAGAAAACGCACCAAGAAGCTGATGCGCTTGCATACGCACTCGTTCATACCTACAACATCAAGCCTGGCGACCGTGTTGGTATTTCCATGCGCAACCTTCCTGAATGGGTAGTTTCCTTCACTGCGATTACTGGCATTGGTGCAGTTTCTGTATCAATGAACTCATGGTGGACTGAAGAAGAGCTCGAGTTTTCTCTAAAAGATGTAGGGCTCTCTGTTCTCATTGTTGACAGCGAGCGAATTGAACGCGCCACCGGACCTTGCGAACGTAATGGCACCAAGATGATCACTGTTCGAGAAGGCAATGTTGCCATTCCTGCCATTGCGAAGCGCTGGGAAGATGTTGTGGCTCGCGGTGAAGCTATGCCATTCGTTGAAATCACAACTGATATGGACGCAATTATTTTGTTCACATCTGGAACAACTGGATTTCCTAAGGGCGCAGTTTCAACACACCAGGCAGTTGGCAACTCAATGATGGCTTTTAGTGCTCGCGCCAGTGCAAACGGAAAGCGTGTTGAAGGCCTTGCACAAGAAAAGAAAGATTCGCCTTTCCCTAACGTCGGGATCTTGGCGGTTCCTCTCTTTCACGTAACGGGCATGGCAGTAATGCTTTCTAACTTTGCTTACCAATTCAAAATGGTCATTATGTTTAAGTGGGATGCTGAACGTGCGCTACAGCTCATTGAGAAGCACCACATCACGACCTTCACTGGAGTTCCTACGCAGTCTTGGGACATGGTCCAGCACCCTAATTTCTCCAAGTACGACACTTCTTCACTGAACACGGTTGGCGGAGGTGGTGCTCCAGCACCAGCGAAGCTCGTTGAGCAAGTGGATGGTGCTTTCAAGAGTGGACGTCCGAACCTAAGTTACGGAATGACCGAGACGAATGCCTACGGTCCGGGAAATGTTGGAACGGAATACACCTCTCATCCAAATTCCACTGGACGCACACCACTTCCAGGAATGGAACTTGAAATTCGAGATGAAGACGCCAACCCAGTGCCACGCAATACATCTGGAGAAATCTGGATGAAGGGTCCAATGTTGATTCGCGGTTACTGGAACCGTCCCGAAGCCAACAAGGAAACACTTGTAAATGGCTGGCTACGCACCGGTGACCTTGGCCGCATTGATGAAGAAGGATTTATCTACATTGAAGACCGTGCCAAGGACATGATCATTCGTGGTGGAGACAACGTTTACGGTGCTGAAGTTGAAACAGGAATCTACGAAATTCCTGAAGTTTACGAAGCTGCAGTCTTTGGTATTAAGCATGAGCGCCTGGGTGAAGAAGTCGCCTGTGTAATCATGACCAAGCCTGGAATGACGCTTACTGAAGAGCAAGTCTCAACATACCTAAATGGTCGTATGGCAAAGTACAAGATTCCAACGCGGATCGCATTTACAACTGATCCACTCCCTAGAAACCCAGCGGGGAAGTTCTTGAAGCGATCAATGGAGAAGTTGTACTTCTAAAAACTTATGAAAAATCGAGTTAGCTACGTGCTAGTTCAATTGCATCTCTTGCGTAGTCCGCAAGGTTCATGTCGCTCAGTTCGCTAAGCGAGAACCATCCAGCGTGATCTGTGGTGCCGTGAACTTCGTGACGAAGCTCTCCACCAGCAAGTTCCACGGTGAAAAGAATCCTCACGGTGTGAAGTTTGTCCCCGTTATCTCTGCGTCGAAGATCACTGGTTGTACCAATCAACTTTGGATTCTTAACTTCAAGGCCAGTTTCCTCGACGAATTCACGAAGAAGTGTGTCTTCTGGTGATTCTCCAAAGTCAATGCCTCCACCAGGCAGCCACCAAAGTGGGGGCTGGTGCTTGGGGTTGCTTGACCTGACGAGGGCAACATTGCCTTCGTGAATCAGTACGCCATATGAACGGACGCTGGTGTGTTGTTTACTCACGATTTCCTAACGAGTTCTCGGGAAGCCGAGGTCAATTTGTGATTCAGATGGTTGTGGCCAACGAGTTGTGATGACCTTGGCGCGGGTATAGAAGGTGAAACCTTCTGGTCCGTAAATGTGTGAGTGTCCGAATAATGAGTTCTTCCATCCACCGAATGAGTAACTAGCGATTGGAACCGGAATTGGAACATTAATTCCAATCATTCCTACTGTTACTTCACGACTGAAGAGGCGAGCAGCATTGCCATCTCGAGTGAAGATTGCAGTTCCATTACCGAATTGGTTTGAGTTAATGAGAGCAACTGCGTCAGAGTATGTTGCAACGCGAGCAATACCTAGTACTGGTCCAAAGATTTCATCATCGTAAGACTTCATTCCAGGCTTAACGCCATCTAGAAGACATGGGCCAACATAGAAGCCCTTGTCAGCAGCCATTGCAGTTCCGTCACGGACAACCTTTACGCCGTCAGCTGGAGCATTCACTACATAGCTAACAATGCGGTCACGGTGCTCTTTAGTGATCACTGGGCCGAAGTCAGACTTTGGGTCATTGCCAGGGCCAACTGTGAGCTTGTCCATGCGCTCGGTGATCTTGGCAATAAGGGGTTCTGCAACGTTGCCTACAGCAACGACCACCGAGATGGCCATGCAGCGTTCTCCAGCAGAACCAAATCCTGCGTTGATGGCAGCGTCGGCTGCGATGTCGAGGTCAGCATCTGGAAGGACCACCATGTGGTTCTTGGCGCCACCAAGTGCTTGGACGCGCTTAGCGTTCTTGGTTCCCGTTTCGTAGACGTGCTTAGCAACTGGCGTTGACCCTACGAAACTAATTGCATCAATGCCTGGGTGATTCAGTATTCCATTTACGAGGTCTGCGTTTCCATGCAGCACGTTAAACACACCGTCTGGGAGACCTGCTTCTTTAAGAAGCTCAGCGATGCGAACAGAAACCGATGGGTCACGCTCAGATGGCTTCAAGATAACTACGTTTCCAGTAGCGAGTGCATTAGCGGTCATCCACAGTGGCACCATGATTGGAAAGTTGAACGGTGTGATTGCAGCAACGACTCCAACAGCTTCACGAACTGAATGAACATCAACGCCATCTGCAACTTGGCTAGAAAAGCCGCCCTTCATGTGCTCAGCAAGACCACATGCGTATTCCACGTTCTCAAGTCCTCGAGCAATTTCACCCTTGGCGTCAGCAATAGTTTTTCCATGCTCGGCAGTGATGATCGAAGCGAGCTCGTCAGTGTGCTTTACGAGCAGCGCACGGAAGGTGAAAAGGATGTTTGTTCGAACTGAGAGTGAAGAATTGCGCCATGTCCGTGCGGTCTCTTGGGCCTGGGTAACGACTTCATCAAGCAGCGTGGCGTCAGCAATTGGGGCACTACCAGACTGCTCTCCAGTAGCGGGATTGAAGACAGGAATATCTCCACTTCCGTCAACGCGTTTCCCATTAATAAAGTGCTGAATTGTCGGCATTTTTCCTTCTTCCTAGGTCTCTAATCTACAGGCACGCCTGAGCACTGTCGTAAGGTTGTCAGATGAATACGATCCGACCCCTACGTGATGCCTGTGCTGTTGAACCCCTTGGAGATGGCAGGTTTAGTGCCGTT
>CAIKFN010000008.1 GCA_903826715.1 uncultured Actinomycetes bacterium | reverse complement strand
TCATTGTTGATTCGCTGGCGAGCGAGCTGCCAGGTTACGTTCCAACGCTGCAAGACGTTATGAAAGTCTGCACCGGCGTCAAGGTAAACGTTGAAATAAAGAATATTTCATCTGAGCCGGGATACGACAAATCAGGCGACTTTGCTCGCAGTGTTCTCAACTGCCTCCACGAGAACAACTGGGAATCGAACGTCATTATTTCTAGCTTCGATAAAGCAACGTGTGCAGTGGTGCGTTCATTTGACTCAATGATGGAAGTCGCGTGGCTACTGTGGAAGGAAGACCTCGATGACGCCATTACCCAGGCCCACGTGCTGGGATTTAACGCGGTTAATCCACATTTCACGAAAGTGAATGCTGAGGTGATGGCACAAGCGAATGAACTTGGAATAAAAGTGAATACTTGGACAGTGAATGAGCCATCTGACATCAGCGCCATGGCGCTACTCGGGGTAAACACGATAATTACTGATGATCCGAAAACTGCATTGTCCCTGACCAGGAAATAGACGATTGTTCGTTACTCGCCAGTAGGCACTAGATTATTTCCTATGAATATTGTCGTTTGCGTAAAACAGATTCCAGATCCTGCAGCGCCGCAATCCTTTGACGGATCGCACAACCTGAACCGTTCTGGAAAGTTAATTCTTGATGAGGCTGACACCTACGGTGTCGAAATGGCACTTCAGTTAGTTGATAAAGCTGGTAGCGGAGAAGTGACTGTTGTCTCAATGGGTTCGGCCGCCGATCTTGCTGGAGTGCGTAATGCACTCGCCATGGGAGCCGCTAAGGCAATCATGGTTAGCGACGACGCACTTCGTGGAACCGATGCACTCGGAACCGCGAAAGTACTCGCCGAAGCAATCAAGCGCGTTAACCCAGACCTCGTACTTTGTGCCACTGAATCTTCAGATGGTTACACCGGAACAACTCCAGTACAGGTTGCAGAACTTCTTGGTCTTCCATCAATCACATTTGCTAAGTCAGTAACAGTTGACGGATCAACAGTGAAGGTTGATCGCCAGACTGAAGCTGGATACGACGAAGTAACGTCACCGCTTCCATGTCTTCTAACCGTGACTGCTGGAGTTGTTGAGCCACGCTACGCATCGTTCAAGGGCATCATGGCTGCAAAGTCAAAGCCAGTTGAGATCCTCAGCATTGGCGACCTCGGACTTGGCGCAGTAACTGGTCCAGCCGGAGCTCGTCAGCAAATCATTTCAGTTGTTGCAGCAGAATCACGCGCAGCTGGTGAGAAGCACGTGGACGATGGTAACGCGGCGCAGGAAATTATTACGTTCCTCGAATCAATCAAGGTCTTGTAGGAGAACATCATGGCTATTTCAAACATTTGGGTAGTAGTAGAGCCAGGTGCAACAGGGCTCAGCACCACATCACTTGAGCTTCTAACGAATGCTCGCACCTACGGTGCAACAGTTTCTGCAATCACGTGGGAAAACGGTGCATCATTTGCAGCGCAGGCGGGCGAATACGGTGCCTCGACATTGTTCGACGTTGGATCACTTGGTGGTGCGCTACCAGGAGTTCCAGTGGCATCAGCAATCGTGGCACTCGTTGCTAGCCAGGGCGCACCTGACGCAATTCTTATTCCAACGAGCTACGACGGCCGCGACATTGCTGGACGTCTTTCAGCTCGCCTTGACCGTCCCGTTCTCACGAACGTAACTGGTCTAAGTGATGATGGTGGACTCGTAACTGAGCACCCAGCATTCGGTGGAACACAAATTGTTAAGGCAAAGTTCACTGGTGAAACTCCTGGAATCATTGTTATTCGCGCTAAGTCATTCGCAGCTGAGTCTGGCGGCGGCGCTGCTGCAAACGTAGTGAGCGCTCCGGCTGGAGAAACTGGTGCAACTGGTGCAGCAAAGATCACAACGACACACGTTGAAGAGCGCACTGGCCCTCAGCTCGAAGAAGCAACAATTGTTGTCTCTGGTGGTCGTGGACTCGGTGAAGCTGCAAACTACGTTCTCATTTCAGACACTGCGAAGCTTCTCAACGGTGCTGCTGGTGCGAGCCGTGCAATTGTTGACGCCGGTTGGGTTCCTTACTCAGCTCAGGTTGGACAGACCGGTAAGACCGTTAAGCCAGCTGTGTACATTGCGTGTGGAATTTCAGGCGCAACTCAGCACATGGTTGGTATGAAGGGCTCTAAGAACATTGTTGCTATTAACAAGGACCCAGAAGCTCCAATCTTCCAGATGGCTGATTTTGGAATTGTTGGTGACGTTCTAAAGGTTCTCCCAGAGCTCATCGCAGCACTAAAAGCACGCGGTTAAGTTACTTTTCATTGAATCCCCGGCCTTATGGCCGGGGATTTTTTACGTAATGACGTATTTTCATCACTTAATTCTTTAGGCTTGGTAACACTTATGAGCGATTCACTCCTGCACACGACTTCACGACGTTGGTGGGTGCTTGTTGTAATGAGCATCACTCAGTTAATGGTTGCACTCGATGCAACTGTTATAAACATTGCACTTCCTAGGGCTCAAGAAACCCTTCACTTCTCTTCTGCAAACCGCCAGTGGCTCATTACGGCCTATGCACTGGCCTTCGGGTCTCTATTACTGCTTGGTGGGCGTCTCAGTGATCTCTGGGGGCGAAAAAAAGTCCTCTTCCTAGGTCTCATTGGGTTCGCTATTGCGTCTGCTGTTGGTGGGGCGGCAAATAGTTTTAGCGTTCTCGTAACAGCGCGTGCCGTGCAGGGAGTGTTCGGTGCGCTGCTTGCCCCAGCGGCGCTTGCTTCTGTTACGTCAACTTTCACAAATTCTAAAGAGCGAGCAAAAGCATTCGCCATATTTGGAGCAATTGGTGGTTCAGGTGCGGCGATTGGACTGCTACTTGGTGGCGCGCTCACTGAGTGGGAGTCGTGGCGCTGGTGTCTTTTTATCAATCTGTTCTTTGCGGCAATCGCCATCATTGGTGTGGCGCTCTTTGTTGAGAGCACACAGAGAGAAAAGAACGCACGGCTGGATTACCTCGGCACGCTGCTTGGAAGCGCGGGGCTATTTTTTGTGGTCTACGGACTCGGTCACGCGGTTACAACCAGTTGGAGCAATAAAGCAACGTGGGGCAGCCTCGTTATAGGACTCATTCTTCTTGTCATCTTTACGCTTTGGCAGGAGCAAGCAAAGAATCCACTGCTACCACTTCGAATACTTTCGAGCAGGACTCGTGGAGGATCGCTGGTGGCGTTATTTATTACCAGCGTTGGAATATTTGGTGTGTTCTTGTTCCTTTCCTATTACCTTGAGGGAACGCTTAACTATTCACCACTTCGAACGGGCTTTGCTTTCCTCCCAATGGTGATTGCAATTCTTGTGTCCTCAGCTCTCGCGAGTGCACGACTACTGCCAATGGTTGGCCCTCGTCCTCTGGTACCGAGTGGAATGTTGCTTTCAATGCTCGGAATGATCCTCTTCACGAGACTCACTTCGCAACCTGATTACGTTGGTCACGTACTCCCAGGACTTGTCGTTGCAGGGCTCGGACTTGGAATGATTTTCGCTCCAGCCACCGCAAGTGCAACTGCAGGAATCAAAGAAGACGACGCTGGTGCATCGTCTGCATTTGTAAATACTGTTCAGCAGATTGGTGGCTCAGTCGGAACTGCGCTGTTAAATACAATTGCGGTTTCGGTGACCCTTCGCGCATTGGCAAACGCAAAGGCATCTGGCGCATTGGTTCACGCCACGCTGCACGGGTACACCGTTGCGTTCTGGTGGGGCGCTGGATTCTTCGGCGTCGGAGCTTTGCTAACGCTTCTAATTCTTGATTCAGGAGTTCCTGAATTTGAAGGCGAGTTTGTTCCGCTGCACTAAATAAGTGGCCACGGATAAGGCGGCCAGTCGCTATCTTCATCAGGTAGCGGGTACGAAGCGAAGTTAACGAGGTCTTGGGCACGAACTTGCGCGAAGGCGAGCTCACTCGCTGAAAGATACAGCCCTAGTTCTCCAGTTTTACCATTGGCGAATTCATTCACAGCATCGAGCACTGGCTGAGGGATTGGTTCTCCAGCGTAGTCCCAAAGAACTGTTCGAAGTTTGTCTTCTTCGTGGAAGGTGAGCCCGTTATCAATTGCCCAACACCTCTCACCGTCATAGATAACGTGACCAGCTTTGCGGTCTGCATTGTTAGCAACGACGTCAAGTGCACAGAGTCTGTGAAAGTAATCATTGAACTGCGGCATTTCTCGAAGAGTGAAGTAGTGGTCTTCTAAGTTGTCATTAACCCAGTACTGCAGTGATCCAATGCCAAAGGGGAGATCCTCGCGGGCAATAGTCATTGGTACTGTGTCAAAGCCAAGTAGTTGGTCAAGTTCATATGTTGCAACTTCTCGTCGCCACAGACCATCAGGAAAGTCCCACAAGGGACGCTCTCCGGCTTCAGCTTTGTAACAAGCTTGTGCGGTGACACCGTCAAGGGTGATTGTTACTAGCAGCGCCTGATTTGATGATCCCGAAACGCGTCCTTCAACTTCAACGTCTCCCTTAGCTAGAAGCGTTCGTTGTTGTTCTGCGTCCATAACTACCTAATTGGTGGGCGGTGACCGTTAGTTCGAGGACAGTCGTGGCCCTTTGGGTCTAGCGGTCCCTCACAGAGCGGACAAGGGGGGCGTCCTTGTTCAACGAGGAGCCTGATGGCGATCGCGAGTCCTCCAGCCCATTCTTTTGAAAGCGTGAGCTCGAGGTCATCTTCGTCGTCCATGGATTCAAACGTGACTTCGATGTACTGCTCATCTTCATCAACAGCAATAGAGATGTCACCAACTGCGAAGTCAACTTCGTATTCCGGCTCAAGGGTGAAGTCATCTGGGAGGTGACCTGGTCCACGGGCGAAGTCGTTAAGTACTTGTCCAAGCCACTCAGCGAGAGCAGCTAGTTGCATTTTCTCACATTTAATAATTACAAGCCTGCGCCCTTGGCGAGCTTGCAAGAGAAAGAGTCGGTTACCAACTTCACCGCGTACTCCAACCATTACCTTGTCTGGTGCATCAAAGACGTAGTTCATGAAGGAGCGAGGTTCTTAAGTGACCCGGTGTTGTTGACGGTGAGCACGATTGGAGTTGTTTCACTGAAAGCAATTGCGCTCACTGAACACGTAGAAATAACAGTTCGCTGGAAAAGATCAAGTGGGACACCCTGCGCGTAGGTGACAGCTGCCTTAATAGGGTCAGCGTGACTTACGACAACAATTGTCTTACCGCGGTGCTTCTTTGCGAGACGCTCAAGTGTTGTCCACATGCGTAGCTGCATCTCGGTGAATGATTCACCTTCAGGGAAACGGAATGTACTTGGAGCGTTCTGCACTGCGCGCCATTCTTTTTTTACGCGAAGGACTGCGAGCTTCTTTCCGGTCCATGTTCCAAAGTCGCACTCAAGAAGTCCACGTTCAATGATGGGGCGAATCTTTAGGGCCTTTGCAATCGGGGCGGCAGTTTCTCGGGCACGCTCTAGTGGTGAGACGTAGATGGCAGCTGGTTTGTGACCGAGCTCGCTAATACGAGTAGCAACGGCTTCAGCTTGGCCCTTTCCAGTTTCTGAAAGGTGAAGTCCGGGGGCACGTCCCGGGAGCACAGTTCCGGTGGTTGCAGTGTTGCCGTGTCGAACCAAAAGAATGGTGGTGAATGAACTGGCCATAGAACGACTTTAATCAGTTGTTAGTTAGAAGTAACCGGGATGCGGCGTGGGCCAGGGTTCGCTTCAACTGGCCAACGCTTCCTTGAAAGTTGGGCGAGCTTGTGCAGCAGCGCAACCGCTCCCGGGTCATCGTCACCAGGGCGAGTTTCAATAAGTCCCTTTTCCTTCAATGCGTTCATTAGCTCTCGTCCCTTGTCAGTTCTGACAATGACGAGCGTCCAGTCACCGAAGGCACCAATGCCACCAGTTGAGATGTCGGCGTGTTCTGCAGCAAAGTCAGGACAGTGTGTGCAACCTTCGCGGGTGAAAGCGTGTGCTTCTTTCAGTGGAACTTCATGAAACTCACCATCGTTGGTCCAGATCTGAAAGACACCCTTAATGTTCATCTTCTTGATGTCGGCGCGCTTGATGTTGTACTTCGCTTCAAAGAGTTCTTCGAAGATAGCGTCGTCAAATGTCTTCGAGCAGAGAAGACCAATTGTGAAACCTAAGCGGCGAGCAATTTTTCCGGCTTTGCGTGACTGCATAACGCCAGGAGCTGAAGCCATGCATCCCATTCCAACGAGGGCAATTCGCTCAGCGCCGCCTTCGACGGCTTTTGGATAGGCGAGGAGGTTGGCTGAATAGGTGTAGCGAGATTTTGCGGTGTCGAGAACATCTTGGCGAGTGGTAGCAACTCGCGGTTCTGCACGCCACGTTGTGCCGTCGCCTTCGAGTCCACTTACAAGCGCAGCGTCAATGATGTCATTTTCGAGTGCGTAGATGAGCAGTGTTGAAACAACGCCACCGTCTTGTCCGTTGTCGAGAATTGACTCATCGGTCGACTTGGCGAGAAGAACATCGCCAATGCCGTAGACCTCGTCGTCGGTACGTTCACGAGCAAACTTGTGCGTGTCGATTTCACTTTCCCAGTTTCTAAAACGTGGACAAGCTCGGGTGCAAAGGGTGCAACCAGTTTCGCCGTGGGTGCAGTTGTCGCGCCCACCATCAATGTCGAGGTGCCAAGGTTTGTAGACACCGTTGGCTGTCTCGTAGTCAAGAACGTCGTGAGGGCACGCCACCACGCAGGCGGCACATCCGGTGCAGAGCCCAGAAGTTACAACTTCGCTAAATAGTTCTTTCCACTGGGGCTTTTCGATTGCCATGCAAATACCCTACTAAGACACTTAGCCATAACTTGCGGGTACGCTCAGCGCGTGCCTGAAATACTCGAAGTCGAGTCGTACCGTGAACTCGCAGACCGCGTCGTCGGCGCCACGGTCGTGCGCGGTTGGGCTGACCCCTATTCAGCGAAGAAGCTCTCATCAGTCCAGCAGTGGGCACGTGCCGTTAAAGGGCTCAAGATCACTGGAACATCAAGGCGAGGAAAGTTGATGCTGATCGAAACTTCAGGCCCAACACTTGGTATGCGCTTTGGTATGACTGGCGTGTTGCTGATTGATGGTGATGCTGGGATTGACGGACTTTTCTACGGTCCTCACCGGTTCAATGCTGAATGGATCCGTGGAGGAATGCAATTCAGCGACGGCAGAAAGTTGTTGTTACACGATCCAAGAAGGCTCGGTCGCTTTGAAATAGATCCCGACCTCAGCGACCTCGGTCCTGACGCACTCACACTTACCAAGAAAGAGTTCGACCAAATAGTGACAATCACACGTGGAGAGGGACCAGCGATTAAGGCTCGCCTTCTTGATCAGTCCGTCGTTGCGGGTGTTGGGAACTTGCTTGGTGACGAGATTCTGTTTCGTGCTGGTATTGATCCTCGCACGCCGTCTGGCACATTGAGCACCGATGAGAAGATCAGACTCTTTAAGGCATTTACCCAGACCATGAAGACGCTCAAGAAACGAGGGGGGTCCCACTTAGGTGATCACATGGATGGCCGTCACCCCGGGGGCATGTGCCCTAAAGATGGTGGCGCAATGCGAATTGACACCATTGGCGGGAGAACCACCTATTGGTGTTCAAAACATCAAAAATAAGTATGATTTTAAGAATTATGAATAACGACGCTCGATTCAACTCTGTACTAAAAAACAAGACTTTGCATTTCTCGCTTTTGGTACTGATGGTTGCGAGCCTTGTAGGCGTTCCAATAGTCAATGCTTATTCATCAACTACGCCTAAAGCTGGAGCGGCATGCTCGCCAAAAGGTAAATCAATAACGATGATGGGAACTCGCTTCACGTGCGTAGCGAGTGGGAAAAAATTTGTTTGGAATAAGGGAGTGAAAACTTCAACCACAACATCAAACACGACGTCAACTATTGCACCAACAACTGAAACAAGTCAGAGTGAAGCTGCTGCAATCGCGAGTGCGAAGTGGACATCTAACGTTACCGCGACCGTAGGCAATGGATCATGGACATATAAAACAACAGCTCCTATACCGGCACAGTTTGTCGCGACGAATTACGCAAGACCAGCTGTTGAGACAAATCCTGTTGCTGCTGGAGCTGTGCTTCAGCCTGGAAAATCAGGGTTGATTAATAATAATTACAACTACACCTTGCCACTGACTCCTCAGTGGTCTACGACAACCACTGCTGCACCACTTGGACCTATTGGAGTGACGATTGATGGTGGTGTGCTTTTCAACCCTTACGACGCTGGACTTGAACCGGCGACAGCTGCAAATTTCTCTATTACGTCTGGTGGAGTTACAGCTTCATTTGTTGACAACTGCAATAGTCACAGTCCAATGAACTTTCACTATCACGCTGTTCCAACCTGCCTCGTGCAGTGGGCTACTGGCCAGAGCGTGGATGTTAAGAGTGTCACTGATTTTTCATCAGCGACACTGACACCAGTCGATGAAGTAAATGCACTTACCAAGAAGCCAGTTCTAGTGGGATTCGCATTTGATGGATATGGTGTCTACGACAACATTGACATGAGCGGCAGCACCGTTCCTGTCAGTTCATTAGATGAATGCAATGGTATTTTTTCACCTGTTCCCGGTTACACCGCTGGTGTTTATCACTACGTACTTGAAAACATAAAGGGTGCACGTTCATCCATTGCGTGCTTCCACGGCTTACCTAGCGCTTCATACACTCAGTCAATGCAAAGCATAATTAATCAATCTGGCCCAGGAAGTGGCGGTGGTCCAGGAGGCGGCGGTCCGGGCGGCGGCGGAAACGGCGGCCCTCCACCAGGTGGCGGTCCTCCTCCACAGGGACTCTCAAGCACGACTTCAAAGAAGACGTATGCACTCGGTAATTACAGAAGCATGATGAGCTCTAAAGTTAGTCATGTTGTAACTGCTAAAGACCTAGCGGCTGATCCACAACAAATCGCGTACTTGCTGACGGAGCTAAAAAACCTCAAAGACAATATTTGTTACTAGGCACCGTTCAGTAGTCCCTCTAGTTGTGCTGGCTCGTAGGGGCCAATGATGAGCTGTTCCAGAACGCCGATGCCTGTCCCACGAGTCGACGTTGCTTTTACAATGTGTTGCACGTGAATGTTTGGGAGTTCAAGCGGATTCAATTTAGAAAGCTCTAGAACTTCGCCGTCAACAACTGGCCCACCATGCCATCTACCGTGTGCATACTGCGGATGCGAATACCCTGCTCCACGCATCTGAAAACGAAATAATGGTGTGAGTTCGATTGTTTCGTTTCCAAAGAACAACGTTGCGTTCTTCATCCAGCGTGTCTTTGGTGACATAACAATGTCCATACTTGCGGTTTCGTGTGTAATGGCACTGTTATCAGTTGGCAGTAGCGCAGCGGACCTGCTGATTGGGGTACCAATGCTGTCATCAAACGTCATGAAGTGCACACCACGGTCAGAGAAGTTAAGTGGTGACCACAAGAAGCAAAGTTGTGGCACTCGCGTTGATGGAGCTCCAGGCAGTGGCTCGCCAACCGGTCGAACACCCCAAGAACGATCTTTCGTGCCATAAACCGTTTGTGTTAGTTCAGTTCTACCTTCAGGTGTTTCAATCCATCCAGACCAAGTGCCAAGTTGTGTTGCTCGGGTGACGTCCATGAAGATGCGTGGACCGTCGTGCATGGTTTGGCGAGGTTCTTCGTAAACAGCGGTGCGAGTTGTGTAGGTGAGGTCGCAGCTAAGTCCCTGCTCGGGAGCATTCACACGAATGCGGTTAACGCGCATTGGTTCAATAATTTCAATTGAAATTGGACCTACGGCTGTTGGTCTTGCAACCAGAGCATCACTCGCGAACACGCTGTACTGCTTGTCACCTAGAACTACGGAAAAGGCTCCATCGATAACGCCACGGTTGGGATAGAGACCAAGAGCAACTGCGAAGTAGAAGTCTTCGGTGTACCCATTGAACCAGAAACGGTCGTAGGCGTTTGGGTGCCCATCCATAACGTGTGCGAGCGGTTGCGCAGTCTGGTGGACAGGGAAGTCATCTTCAGGAAGCAGCATGCTTTTCCAATTCGTCTAGGGCGTTCCACTTTGTTGCTGCATTGATACCACGCTCAATCATTGTCATGAACATCCGGTCCCCACGCTCGGTCTGCTCAACCAGTACTGCAGCACAGACCAGCATCACAACTGGTTGAAGTGTGTAACGAGAGAATTCCTTTCTAGCTATTTCTAGTGGCAGAAAACCACCAAGACGTGAAAGTTCTGTGAGGTAAAAACTAATTAATTCGTCTTCGTAGTCATCACGGTCCTGCGCCGTGAGACTGGTAGTCAAAAAGTAAGCAACGTCGAGCATGGGACTTGCTACGCTCACGGTCTGCCAGTCAACAACACAGAGTGGAACAGTGCCACCCTTGGCGTCAAAGAGAAGGTTGTCAGTTCGAAAGTCACCGTGAGTTACGCAAGGTGAGTATGGCTTGTAACCGCGGAATGCTTCGAGGTTCTTAGAAAGTCTCTTCACGAATGCAATGAGACCCGGATCAACAGAGTTTGCGTATCGTTCAATGAACTGAGTGAACAGTGCAGGAAGGATTGCTTCCATGAGTGGTGCAAGTGATTCACTCACCCCGCCAAGCCAGTCAGCCTGGTGCAGTTCATTGTCGTTCATTGTTGGAGCGTGAAGGCCAGCGAGTTCTTTAAGCCCCGTCATGGCCATCTCTTTGGTGATGCCTTCAAACTGGTCAGCAACATTCGCCGGCGCCATGTCTTCAAGAAGCATGAGAAAGTTATCCTCGTTGTCATGTTCGACGTAAAAACATTCCGGAGTTCGTGTTTCTAGTGTTGGGGCAAGGTATTTATAGAAGGAAGTTTCTCGCAAATAGAGCTGCTGCATTTTTGCAGTTGCTCGGCTGGTTTCATCTTTTGATGGGCCCTTGGCAACGAATGAGAATTGCCCTTCATTAGACGAAAGCGAGAAGCGAACACATAATGCAACCTGTCCATTGCCAACACGCTGCGTTTCTATTTCTGATTCAAGTGAACTTTCAAAATGTGAATTGAGCCATCCCACGTTTATTTGTTCAATACTTGGAATTGATTCCATAACGCCCCCCCCCTAGAACAGTTTGCCCTAAAACATCTTTCTAAGAAGTTGGCAAGAATGACTACATTTACCTTGCCAGTAGGCCAGAATTAAGGGATGTCATCTTTCGTTCAAAATTATGGATACTGGGCTCTTTTGTTCCTCGCGGTAATTGAGTCGGCCTGTGCACCAATCCCTTCCGAGGTCACGTTTGGCTTCGCCGGGGCGCTCTGCACAAGTGCGGTCCTTGGTCATGCACAATTCTCAATGTGGGCAGTAATTCTGATCGGAACGCTCGGCTCGCTGGTTGGTTCGGTGATTGCCTACGAAGTTGGACGCACCGCTGGCCGCGCGATTGTCGATCGCTGGGGCAAGTGGATTCTTCTAACGCACAAAGATTTAGACGCCATGGAGCGATGGTTTGAAAAGTACGGCGCAGTTTCAGTTCTCATAGGTCGTGTCATTCCAGTTGTTCGAAGTGCCATTTCAGTTCCTGCAGGTATTGCTGAAATGAAGCGTGGACGTTTCGTGGCCCTAACCGTTATTGGTTCTGCCGCGTGGGTTTCACTGCTCGCAGGACTTGGTTACGCCGCTGGTTCTAACTGGCAACACGTGAGTAAGAATTTCCACATGGCACAGACTCCAACGATAATTATCTTGGTGCTGCTCATTGGATTCGGATTCTGGCACCGTATTAAAACTGTTCGCCGCCACAACTCGTCGAACTAGTTTGCGAGAGATCCAAGCACGCGTGAAGCGTGCCCCTCGGTCTTGACTCCATACAGTGCTTGCTCAACTGTTCCAGTTGGACCAATAACGAATGTTGAGCGAATGATGCCAATCGTCTTTTTGCCGTACATCATCTTTTCGCCGTAGGCACCGAATTTCTCCATAACTTTTTTGTCAGGGTCACTCAAGAGATCAAAACTGAGTCCATACTTCTTTCGAAACGCAACGTGAGATGCAGCATCATCAGGTGACACTCCAAGAACTGTGACTTTGATTTTCTTGAAACCGCTCAGTTCGTCATTGAACTGACACGCTTCTCTCGTGCAACCCGGCGTGTCATCTTGAGGGTAAAAGTAGAGAACGTAACGCTTGCCGAGTAGTGCTTTGGAAGAAACCTTCTTTCCATTCTGGTTAGTAAGGGTGAATGCTGGTGCTTTTGCACCAATCTCTAGACGGGACATCGTGCTCCTCAAAGTTTTCGTTTAAAACAAAGAACTGTCACGTAGACTAGGACACGAAGCTCTAGAAGCGAGCTTGGGCCCACACTTTCGAACGACGGTTCCGGGTCCGACCGAGAAAAGACCGTAGTTCCGTGAGCAGTGAATCCCCGGAGTTTGTGACGTCGTCACAAGACTCGTATGACACCAATAAAACCTTCGCTGAATTAGGCGTAGATCCCAAGCTCTGTGAAACGCTGAGCGCCCAAGGCATCATTGTTGCCTTTCCTATTCAGGCCATGACTATTCATGACGCCCTGGCGGGACGCGACGTTTGTGGAAAGGCGAAGACCGGTTCTGGAAAGACACTGGGATTCGGACTTCCAATGCTGCAGCGTGTTGCTCGCAGTGAAAGAGAAATCATTCCTGAAGGTGGACCAGCCAGGCCGCGTGGACTTGTGCTCCTTCCAACTCGTGAGCTTGCAGTGCAGGTGCACGAAGTTCTAGAACCACTTGGTCAGGCACTTGGGCTTCATGTAAACGCTGTCTACGGTGGCGCTGATATTGAAAAGCAAGTGAAGTCGCTGAAGAAGGGTTGCGACATCATCATTGCGACTCCTGGTCGACTGATTGATCTCGGTGACCGGGGTGAACTGAATGTAGAAAATCTTGATGTTCTTGTACTTGACGAAGCTGACCGCATGGCCGACATGGGTTTCATGCCTCAAGTCGAATGGGTTCTTCGTCGTATTGCTGAACACCCTCACCAGACGTTGTTGTTCTCTGCAACACTCGACGGCGCAATTGACCGTCTCGTGAAGCGTTACCTTACTGATCCAGTTTTTCACGAAGTCGCCAGTGACTCTCAAACTGTTTCAAACATGGTGCACCACTTTCTTAACGTGCACCAAATGGACCGCGTCAAGGTAGTAGCAAATATCTGTAAGTCAATGGATAAGACAATTATTTTCTGTCGTACCAAGCGCGGCGCTGACCGCCTTGTAGAGCAACTACAAAAAGAAAACGTTGATGCTGCAGCAATTCACGGAGACTTGAAACAAAGTCAGCGTGAAAAGGCACTGGCGGACTTCACTGCAGACAAGCTCTCAGTGCTTGTAGCGACTGACGTTGCTGCTCGAGGAATTCACATTGACGGCGTTGACTGCGTAATTCACTTCGACCCGCCAGAAGACCACAAGGCGTACTTGCACCGTTCCGGCCGCACAGCTCGCGCTGGATCTACGGGAGTAGTTGTTTCGATGCTGCTCTACAACCAGATCATTGAAGCTGAAGTAATTATGCGACGTATTGCGCTTAAGCGCCCAGTTGTGGAAGTGTTCTCAAACGATAAACGACTTAAAGATCTCACTAATTGGGATCCAACTTCAGAGGGATAACAATGGCCAAGAAGAAATCTGCAACACCTGTTTACAAATTTGATGACAGCATTAAAAAAGCTCTGGTCATTGTTGCGCACCCTGACGACATTGACTTTGGTGTTGGTGGAACAGTTGCGTACCTGACGAAACACGGAGTGGAAGTTGCTTACTGTCTCGTAACTTCTGGCGACGCCGGCGGTGATGCATCAACGCACACTAAAGCTGAGCGCGCTGCATACCGCGAAGCCGAACAAACTGCTGCTGCAAAAGTAGTTGGGGTAACTGATCTCACGTTCCTTGGATACTCAGACGGCGAAGTTGAAGTGACACTGCAACTCAGAAAAGACATCTCGAGAGCTATTCGCGTTCATCAGCCTGATCTTGTTATTACTCAGAACCCAGAACGCAACTGGGACCGCATGTTCGCAAGTCACCCTGACCACATGGCAGCAGGTGAAGCAACCGTTCGCGCAATCTACCCAGATGCTCGTAACCCACACTTCAAGCCAGAGCTTTTAGATGAAGGTCACCAACCGCATGCAGTGAAGCAGCTCTGGTTCTCATCACCAACTCCAACCATGGTTATTGACATCACCAAGACGATTGACAAAAAGATCGAAGCGCTGAAGTGTCACGAAAGCCAAGTTGGCGGTAATGAAAACCTAGACACGATGATTCGTGAATGGGCAGCCACCACCGCGAAAGCTAACGGGATGAAGAAGAAGCGCTTCGCTGAAGCGTTCCGCGTTGTTACAACTGGCTAGTTAGCAGCGAGCTGGCGAAGGACGAAGTTAAGAACTCCACCGTGGCGGTAGTACTCAGCTTCGGTTGGCGTATCAATACGTAGACGCACTTCAAACTTCAACTCTTCACCATTTGCACGCTTCGCTGTTACCTGAACAGTTGGGACAGTCTCACCACGGTTAAGTGGGTCGAGTCCCGCAATTGCAAATACTTCT
>CAIKFN010000007.1 GCA_903826715.1 uncultured Actinomycetes bacterium | reverse complement strand
TGTGATGACTTCTACTTTGCCGTATGACGGTGAGCCAACACGTACGTCAACAATCACGTCATCGAGTTCGCCATGAACACACGTAACAACTTTTGCCTGGCCTTCTGGGGCTAGCGAATAGTGAAGTCCACGAACGACATTGCGCTGCGAGTACGAAAGATTTGCTTGCTTCGCGTGAAAGTTCAATTTTTCAATTTCGAAATCAGGCAACTTGAACCATTCACGAAAGTAACCGCGATCATCACCATGAACCGGTGACTCCAGTTCGTAGGCACCCTTAATTGAAAGTTCTCTCAACTTCATTACGGCTGTTCCTTGATAGGGCGCCACCAAGACTCATTGTCGATGTACCACTGAACCGTCGATGCGAGGCCTTCCTTGAAATCAACTTGTGGTGCATACCCAAGTTCATTTTGGATTTTTGACCAGTCGACTGAGTACCTGCGGTCATGACCTAAGCGGTCAATTACTGGCTCAATCATTGAACTGTCGTGGCCGCAGAGCTCTAACAGTTTCCATGTGAGTTCTTTATTTGTGAGCTCAGTGCCGCCACCAATGTTGTAGATCTCACCTTCACGTCCATCTTCAAGCACTCGAAGAATTCCGCGGCAGTGGTCATCAACATGCAGCCAGTCGCGAACATTTAGTCCATCCCCGTAAAGAGGAACTTTCTTTCCATCGATTAAATTGCTAACGAAAAGCGGAATAACTTTTTCCGGGTACTGGCGAGGGCCGTAATTATTTGAGCAACGAGTCACCATTACTGGAAGATCAAATGTCCTGTGATACGCAAGTGCGGCTAAATCAGATCCAGCCTTAGAAGATGAATACGGGGAATTAGGTTCGAGAATGTGATCTTCGTTCCAAGAACCTTCTGGAATCGATCCGTAGACTTCATCTGTTGAGACGTGAACAAACCGCTCCACGCCCCCAGCGCGAGCGCTCTCGAGCAACTGCTGTGTACCCAAAACATTTGTTTCGAAGAATGCTTTTGCACCGGTGATGGAGCGGTCCACATGGCTCTCAGCGGCGAAGTGAACAACTGAGTGGGCGCCACCTAAAACTTCGTTGGCAAGGGTTGCGTCATTAATAGATCCGTGAACAAAACTCACACGAGAATCCTTTAAAACGGCATTCATATTTTCACGACGTCCGGAGTACGTCAGCGCGTCAAAAAGGACAATTTCCTTATATCCAATATCCTCAGCTTTTTCGAGCAGCATCTCAGAGAAACGAGAACCGATGAAGCCAGCTGCTCCAGTGATTACAACGCGCATAGAGATACCTGGCCTTTAGAAAGGGGTTCGTTCACTTCTATACTAATGGAGTGAAAGGAATCATTCTTGCTGGCGGTAGTGGCACTCGATTGCACCCCATTACTCGTGCTGTATCGAAGCAGTTGCTTCCGATCTATGACAAGCCAATGGTGTACTACCCACTCAGCACACTGATGCTCGCAGGTCTTCGTGAAATTCTGATTATCACTACCCCGCACGACCAACCTGGATTTATTCGCTTGCTTGGTGACGGTTCACAGTTCGGGCTACAGATCTCTTACGTGATTCAAGAAAAGCCTGACGGACTCGCGCAAGCACTCATCCTGGGTGAGGAATTTCTTGACGGAGAAAAATGTGCACTCATCCTTGGTGACAACCTTTTCTACGGCCCCGGTCTTGGAACTCATCTTCGACAGAACAACGAAGTAAAGGGTGCACTAATTTTTGCGTACCAAGTTGTTGATCCAACTGCATACGGAGTTGTGGAATTTGATGCCAATGGAAAAGTTGTTTCAATTGAAGAGAAGCCAGTAAATCCCAAGAGCAACTTCGTAGTGCCAGGAATCTATTTCTACGACGAACGAGCACCAGAGATCGCAAAGACACTTGAACCAAGTGCACGAGGCGAATTAGAAATCACAGCATTAAACAATGCGTACCTCGAGATGGGTGAGCTCAGCGTAGAAGTTCTCTCGAGAGCAACAACGTGGCTTGACACAGGAACATATGAATCGCTTTACGAGGCCGGTGGACTTATTCGCACTCTGCAGCACCGAACTGGTCTGCGTATTGGTGATGTCGAGCAAATTGCTCAAGACCAGGGTTGGATCTAACTCACCAGTAACAAAATTCGACTGTATTGCGTCGGATGTCCTAAAGTATCTTTAATCATTCAGAAGGAGTGTTTATGTCAACCACCTCAGTCACGCTTAAGCAGCCTCGAGTGCTTGCAGATGTTTTGCCGAAGTCACTAACTACTGACATCTCACTTGTAGTCGGTGCAGCCGTCTTGGTTGGGATCTTGGCTCAGATCTCAATTCCACTCGGCTTCACACCAGTGCCAATAACTGGTCAAACCTTCGGAGTTCTTCTTGCTGGTTCTGTACTTGGATGGCGCCGGGCCTCATTGTCAATGGGTTTTTACGTTCTTGCTGGAATGGCTGGGGTCCCATGGTTCGCACAACACACACACGGCATGTCAATGCCAACGTTTGGATACCTAATTGGCTTCGTGTTCGCTGGAACATTACTTGGAGCACTCGCTTCACGTGGAAATGACCGTAACGTAGCCCGTGCTGCAATTTCAATGCTGCTTGCAGAAGCTGTGATTTACATTTTTGGTGTCACTTGGCTTGCGCATGATATTCACGTTTCACTCGCGACCGGAATCAATCTCGGAATGCGTCCATTCATTTGGGGAGACATCATTAAGGCTGGCATTGCTGGACTCGCGATTCCGGCAGTCTGGCGCTTTGTAGACAAAGCCGACAAATCTAAATCAGAGTAAAACTTACGCTGTACTAAAAAACGCCAGCTATAGCGCTGGCGTTTTTTTATTTGTAATGAACCCAATAAATTCAGCCGTTGGTCCGTGAACAGTGTTCTTCTGCCAACCCATTGCTTTACGATCAAGCGTGGTGTGAGCTTGTGCAATCGAAATTGCGTGTGAAAGGACTTCGTCCTCACCTCTAATAGATTCAACAATCCCCGCAGCGAGCGCTTCAGCTCCTGAATACTTACGAGCTGCAACACCTGCATCTACTGCAGTAGCGCGTGGAAGGCGGTTCAGAAGAATTGAATACAACTGATCACCGAGTGGCATTCCGATTGCGGTCTCGTTCATGCACCAAAACCCACGGTCTTCACGCATGACACGCTGATCAAATGCACAAGAAATAAGTGCACCGCCCGCGTACGTATGGCCATTGAGCGCAGCAACTGTGTACGCCGGAAAAACAAGAATTCGACCAATAGTGCGCTGTAGTTCTTGCACTGTTGCAGAAAGTTCAGTTGGGTTGTTTCCAAAGCGAGCAAGGTCTAATCCATTGCAAAAGAACTTGCCACTGCCAGTAAGAACTACGGCGAGTGGACCTTCCTCTTTTTCGAGATCATCGAAGATTTCATTGATGCGAGCAAGAGAATCGAAGTTAATTCGGTTCTCCCCCTCGTTCCATGTAATGACCGCGACTGCATCGTGTTTAGTTACTGAAATGTCCATTCGCCGAGCATACGACGATGCGCCATGCGATGTAAGTTTGTCTTATGGCAGATGATCGCACTATTCCAGAACCCGATGTTTCTGAGGAAAATCCAATATCTGAACACTGGGTTTGGCGGGGAGAGCACCGAGCACCCACCCCTCGTGCACTTGTTGAACGGTTCATGGAGAACTGGGGTGAACTACACCCCAGTTCTGAAATCCATCCCAGCACTTCATTCACAAAAAATCGTCGTGCGATACTTGCATCGAAATTCCCTACACAGACCCTAATAATCCCAACTGGGAATTTAAAGGTTCGAGCAAACGATACTGATTACAGATTTCGCCCTTCATCTGACTTCTTTTATCTAACAAGTTGCCACGAACCTGATTGCGTGCTCGTCATAAGTCCGAAAAATGGTGCAACGCTTTACATAAGCCCTCGCAGAGATAAATCAACACATGCTTTCTTTTCTGACTCACGATACGGTGAGCTCTGGGTTGGACCACGTCACGGAATTGTTGAGGCGGCAGTCCATTACGAAATTAAAACTGCACCACTTGATTCACTTGAAGGCGACCTTGAAGGTCTCAAATCAACAGAAATACTCACCGTACGCGGGTTCGATGAATCTGTTGACCAGTTATTCAAGGAAAACAAAAAAGACGTAGAACTCCATCAAGCTCTTCATGAAATGCGCCTCACCAAAGATTCATTTGAGGTTGAGCAACTTCAAGTTGCTGTTGACTTCACGGTTAAGGGATTTGAAGACGTTGTACGCGCGCTTCCCGAAGCCGAGGGACGTGGAGAAAGAGTTATTGAAGGCATTTTTAATCTTCGTGCCCGCACTGAAGGCAATGATGTGGGTTACGACACAATCGCCGCTAGTGGTTCCAATGCGACCATTCTCCACTGGACAAGAAATGACGGGAAGGTTAACAAGGGCGACATGCTGCTTCTCGATGCTGGTGTTGAATGCTCAAATCTCTATACGGCTGACGTAACTAGAACTATCCCGGTTAATGGAAAGTACTCTCCGGCTCAGCGAAGAATCTATGACATCGTCTACGCGGCACAAGAAGCAGGAATCGCAGCAGTTAAGCCTGGAGTTAATTTTCGTGCAGCACATGATGCTTCAATGCGAGTGCTCGCCGAGGGCTTATTTGATCTTGGAATCTTAAAAGAAGACCCAGAGCACGCAATTCAAAAACACATTCAATCGCACGCCAGATGGACGCTGCACAGTGCAAGTCACCACCTTGGACTTGATGTTCACGACTGTGTCGAGGCACGTAACGAGATATTTATTGGTGAACTGTTTGAGGGTTACGTCCTAACCGTGGAACCAGGGCTCTACTTCCAGAAAAATGATCTTCTAGTTCCAGAGGAGTACCGTGGAATTGGTGTCCGTATTGAAGATGACATCCTCGTCACCGCTACAGGTGCAAAGAATCTTTCAGCAGGTCTACCTCGTCAAGCCGACGAAGTAGAGGCATGGATGCAAGAAGTCTGGCGTCGAGGGACTACAAACCTTCAGTTGTAAGAACTACCTCAGAACGCGAATTGGCAAGTTACGTGGTCCACGGATTTGTCCCGGAGCCCAAGTGACGCCTTCTGCATCTGCAAGTTCAAACTTCGGGTAGCGCTTTATAAATTCTTCAATCGCAATTCGAAGTTCTAGACGTGCGAGGTTTGATCCAGCGCAGCGGTGAATGCCAAGTCCGAATGCCAAGTGACGATTTTCCGCGCGGTCAATAACGAACTTGTCAGCATCCTTGAACTCTGCAGGGTCACGGTTCGCTGCAGGAAATCCAAGCAGAATCCAGTCGTCTTTCTTCATTGGACATCCCAAGTAGTCCATGTCTTCTTTTACAAGTCGAGCCATAGTCACAGGTGCGTAGAAGCGTAGGAACTCTTCGATTGCAACTGGCATGAGCTCAGGTTCGTTGACGAGACGTGCGAGGTCATCTGGGTTCTGAGCGAGGTGCCAAAGCGAAGCGCCAATGGAAGACCATGTGGTGTCAATGCCCGCAACCAGAATCAGAACAATGGTTCCACGAACGTGCTCCATTGAGAGCTTCTGCCCTTCCATTTCAACATTCAACAAGTACGAAGTGAG
>CAIKFN010000006.1 GCA_903826715.1 uncultured Actinomycetes bacterium | reverse complement strand
AGTTGGGGGCCAAGATTGTCATGGCCATACTCTTGCGTAGGGGTGTAACACGACCTAGCGTGGCCTTGTGTTTATAGTCGTCTTTTCAATTTTTATTGTCGCGCTGGTGGTTCTGTGCGTACTGACAATTCGCTTCACGTTTCGTCGCGACCGCGAACGACGAAACCGATAAGTACTACTTCAGTCGATCTTCGATTTCCTTAACGGACCTGGCAAGGTCTGCAACCGCACGCTCAAGCACTGCGAGTCGATCTTTCAGAATCTCTTCTACTTTTTGGTCAACCCTTCCATCAACTTGAGAGCGAAGTTTTGAGTCCACTGAATCAACGAGTGGCTGCGTGTAGGACTTCAGTTTTTGTAAGAGGTCCTGTGGTTTTTCTGAAGAAGATTCGTTTTCGCTCATACATTCACACTACGCCTACGCCGGCGGACAGTACACGCCAGCATTGAACTGCAGAGTGTTGAACTGTCCGAGCCATGGCGGAGTTGTGAAAGTAGCAATCTCTGAATGGAGCACTGACGATGGTGTGCACACTGCGCTGAATGCGATGTAGCCACGAACATTGCTTCCGGTTGCTCCATTGATTTGAATTGGTGGTTTTGTTCCGCTTGCGGAGAAGGCAACAGCTTCAAAGACTGGAAGGTTGCTTGAGCTGAGCCCATAATTGCGGTACTCGCTCTGGGATGCATAAACACCAGGATTGAGTGTGGGGTCTATTGAGGTGAGACCATCCGCCCAACCTTTGTTCATCGCGCTCCAGTACGTTGCATACTCTGCAAGAACTGCAGGTGTCGCTCCTGAAGGAGCATCAAGCCCTGAATGATTGTCGGGCCAGCCTTCTGGATCGAAAATCACCCAGTCAGGTTTTAGTCCGAGCCCTAGGTTGCGATAAGCAGCGATTTGTGTTGCAACCCATGCGCCAGCTGCGAATCCGTGAGAGTAATACGTAGCCGGAACTACTGGCTCTGAACCCGTTGGCCCACTAACTGTCCAGAACGTGAGCCACGTGACGCGTTTATGTGAATTGTAAATCGCTTGGCCAAGTATGTAGTCCGGTGACGTCGCAACACTTTTAGCGGAAGTGAATCCCACCCACGGCGCCTTGAGAGTGCCGAGTCCACCAGTCACACTCAAGATTGGCCAATTACTGGTGATGGCTGATGCATAGTTTGCAGATGGAATTGCATAGAGTCCAACTCCTTGACGAGGAGGTGAGTCAATCCCCGCAGCGAATAGGTCAAGTACTGAACCAATAGTGATACCTGCAATCACTGGGCCAACTGTTCGTGCTGCACTGCCAGCAGTAACAGAAACGTCGGTGGTGCTCCACGAAGGTGAGCCGACAATGTTGTTAAATACAAAGAGGTCTCCCCAGTTTTGAGCTTCACCCGCAATGGTGATTTGCGAAGCAAGGACGCCCATATAGAGAGAACCTGTCAAAGGGGGCGCGTTTGGTGCACTACTTGTTACGTTAAGCAAACTCCATGGTGACTGTGATGGAGTAACCGTTGTGGCGTATGCGTTCTTAGCAAATGCAGTTACGGTTGTTGTTTGTTCACTGAAGAGCTCGACTTTTCCGGACGTTGAAAGTGCCCCTACGTACAACATGTTCGCGCTCGATGTTGTACTAATTGTGCCACTGAGCACAGGTGCCGATACGAGAGCACTGATGTTTTGAGCCGACCACGCACCAGAGGTCTGACTAAATAATTGCAATTGACCTGCTACATCTAGAGTCACAAACGATGGTGAAAGAGTTGCGAGAGCGACCGGATCAACAATTGTGGCAGCGCTAGCAGTGCTAAGCGTGACGTCGCTTAATGGTCCATTGAGGGTGGGGACTGAATTGCCAGAGGTCCATGACAAATTAATCGCGTCCATGTGGTTAGTAGCAGAACGAAAGACAACAAGTCCAGACAAACTATTCATTTGAATACTCGGCACACTGTTTGCTGCAAGTTGTCCTGTTATCAAACTGAGATCAGTAACACGATATGCAGGGACTGAGTTTGCTGCATTGGCGCCCCGGGGTCCTTTGCTGTACGAATGTGACAATAAGATGAGGTGATTATTCGCGCCAACGTAAAGAATGCCGACTTCACCGCTCGGGTCTAAGAATGGTATTGGATCATTCTGCGCTAGCGGCGCTGCTACCTGTGTCGAAACGTTTGACCATACGTTCTGAGCATTGGCGTTTTGTACGTATAAACCAATTTGATTACTTGCAGTTCGATACGCAATGGCTGACGCACCATCAGCATTAATTGAGTGAGGACCGCCCAGCATTGTTGTGTTATTGATTGCTGATTCGAAGGAAAGAGCGCTCCAGGGGAGTGGCCCTGACCCAGTGTTTACAAATTCGTAAAGCTGTTGACCGGGCACTTTAGAAGTAATAGTGGCCAACGAGAGAGGTGCTGCAATGACTGTACCCGCAATAACAGCATTCGCCATCTTGCGCAGGCGTTGAGAGTTCACTCGCAACCTTTAAAAGATTGTGCATTCACCTTTGATACGTCCATATGTGTGAACTTCATAATCCGAGTATGAGTTGTGTCCATTATGTCGAATGCTGCAGTCGCTACTTAAGTGTGATGACTGATCTGGCCACTGAAACCTTGCTGGTTCCACCACTACCAAGTGCACGAACAATCACGCTATAGAGTTTGGACTTCAAAAGTTTAGAAACAGTGACACTTCCCTTAGAGGAAAAGTTCACCCATGTCGCTCCACCATTGATTGAGTACTGATATGCAGTTACGGTCCCAGTTGCTGGAGGCGTAACTAGAAGTGAAAAGCCACCTAAGAGCGCAGTTAGTTTTTTAATGGTAGGGGCTGGCGAAGCATTTTGTCGTATGGACACTGTTGTTGTTCCAACACTGACACCGCCCGAGGTGGCACTAACTATGACGGTGCCCGGTGTGTCACTGGATATTTCAAACGTTATGGTTCCGTTCACACTTGTTGTTACTGTGTCACTTGCATTTCCACTTGTCGTTGCAGTGGCACTGTTTCGGTTGATTAAGACAACGCCACTCGTCTCCTTAGCGCTAACAGCGACTGGTGAATTAACAATTGGATTGCCGTTAACGTCCCTTAGCGTCAACGTAACTGTTACTGGTACACCAATAGTTGTTGATGGTGAACCTGCACTGAATGAACTCTTGATGGCACTTGCTTTTGGAGGACAGAGCCCACTAATAAATGAAGCTCCATTTGGACTGCCAAGACCAGACGCCATGTCGTAACCAGGACCAGCGTTGTAACTACCAATGCCAAAGGCGTCGTTACTTCCAGAAGTGACATCAATGAATCCCGTGCCTGCCGTATTCATTTGATAGAGCGCAGGGTTGATAAACCCCAGTCGAGCAATACCGCACGACTGCGCCGCCACTGCAACGAGTGCACTAATAAGTGGTGCACCAATTGAAGTACCACCAATGGTGCTCCAGCCAGAAGTGCACGCTCGGTAGCAAGGAACTATGCCGCTGTTTGTCCCGGTGTAGTACTGCATGAAGCCAGTTTTAGGGTCAGCCATCACCGACAAGTCTGGGACCATTCGCATTGTCAAAGACGCTGTCGCACCCGTTGTTACTTGCCATGAAGGGCGAGACCAAACCTGTGAAATTCCGCCACCACCACCACTGCCATTTGAGTTCCAAACTGATTGACTGAGCGGGGTTGTGTTTGAAACGCTCAACCCACCAACTGATGTGACGTAGGGCTGCGATGAAGGATCATCAACTGCAACCGCGTTCGTAGGATTGTTAGAGTTTCCATGACAATCTGATGATCCACTGTCACCCGCTGCACTAATAACGGTCTGACCCTGTGCAGCCATTTGTTCGAAAATAACTTGTTCGGCACTGAGATTATTTGCGGGATCAATTTCGCAACCACCCCATGAAGTTGTGACGATTGTCGCGATGTTTTCATCTGCGATATTTTGGTAGATGTCAAGAGGACCAGAGCCTGAATTTGGACCGGTATAAACCTGAATCTTTGCGCCAGGAGCGAGAGCCGCCGCTTCTTCAATGTCTAGTGTTGCTTCATTGGAGAACCCGCCTGTGGCGCCACCACCAACATTGGTGTTAGCAATAGTTGGTGATAGCCCGTAGCAATTGAAATACGTATTTAGATCGCTCTGGTTAAATGCTCCGAGCTCGTACACGCCAATTGTTTGACCAGTTCCAATGTTCCCATTGGCGTATGCACCCGTGAATCCGTAGAGCGAAGCTTGTTGCTGCACGGTGTAGCCACCGGCTGCATTAGGTACGGTACTTGTACCAGGTGAACCTGCCTGGGCATCAGCGCACGTACCTGGTACTGCATTCGCGGTTGCATTGGCCAGAGCCAGGCTTGTTGATTTTGGCACGACAGTTGAGAGACCGTAAATTCCTTGAATGTCATTTGCAATATCTTTGGGAAGTGTTGCTTTGCTTGCGAACTGCGCCCCAAGAGCTCCTGTTGTGCTTCGAACTGTTTCAACTGTGGTTGCGAATGCGTGTGCGATGTCGCTCGTGGTTCCACTTAGATGAAGGATCACGCGCCCGGCAGAAAGTCCTCCTACGTGAATTCCGAAACTTTGCATGTACGAACGAACTGACGCAAGTGTTGACGTCGAAGCACCAAACCTTGACGCAAATTGTGCGGTGGTCAGGTAGTGGTGATAGTTCGCTGATGCGCGATTAGACAAGCTCGCAATGAACTGCGATTCACCAATTGGATCAGGCTGCGCAAGTGCAATATCAAATGTTGTGGAGATGGCTACTTGTACAACGCTGTAGTTCGCGGGTATTGGCTCAGCGCCGGCGACTACAACTCGTGGTTGCACGGCAGTCGCGCTGGTACTTGGCAACATTAAGGCCACCATCGCTACCGAGATGGCTGCAGCGGGCAGAATAAATCGGGTATTTAAACGATGCATGATGACAGCCTAGGAAATCTAGAGAGCAAAACCATTAGAACCAGAGTTTTTTTCAAAAAACTATTAAGTATTTCTTAGTTCTGAGGGAATCCAGCATCGGCATAACGCTTGGAAAGGTCAGCACATTCAATACAAATGGACTCGGGGATTAGCCCTATTTTCATAAGCCATCCAAAGACTGTGCAACCGAGGCAGTAGCCGAGAAAACCTTCGAGGCAAGCAGCTGCAATGAGCGGGAGAAGAATCCATTTCGCGCTTGTCCAACCAGCGCTTAGGTAAACAATCGATGCGCTGACACTAAATACCGCACCGATTCCTTGTGCAAAACGCTTCGGAGGTCCAGGTACAAATTTTTGCCATGCTTTGATTCGAGGGCCGCTAACGCGAACAGCAAATTGGCCGAGAGGTGAAATCTTCGGCCCAGCAAGTACGCGAGCGAGGAAACCATAGGTGAGCGGGATCAGAATCCATGCGGTATTTGTAGCAAATGCAACAACTGACATTGCCACAACACCTAGAGCAACTGTGCGAGCTGATGCGTCGTTAACGGGGTTGGGGAACGAGAAAAATTGCTTCATGGTTATATCCTACCAACTAAGTAGGAAATTGCTACTTATGGCTAAGAAATAGGTGAATGGTTGTTATTGCCCCAATGGAGACAATGAGAACACGAACAACATTTGGTGAGATTTTTTTGATCAATATTGTTCCGATGACTCCACCAATAAGTGTCCCAACTAACAACATTGAAACCGCAATCCAGTTCAAGTGTCCGCGAATCAAAAACACTGTCGCAGCGATTGTGTTGATGATGATTGATAAAAGGTTGCGCAGTCCCTGGAGTTCTTGAATCTCAAAGGGAAGTGACACGGCCATGACGGCGAGTAGCAAAATTCCAAGTCCTGCTCCGAAGTAGCCACCATAAACAGAAATGAGAAAGATTCCGACAAAGAATGTCCACTTACGCCCCACGTGGTCATGCTCAATGTGGCTTAAGCGCTTAGTGATTATTGGAGAACAAGCAAAGATGATTGTTCCAAAACCTATGAGGTAGGGCACGACTTTTGAGAAAGTGGCGGAGGACCCGGTGAGTAGCAATGTGCAGCCAACACCAGTGCCGAGGAAACAATACGGGAGTGTGGAGCGAACAAGTTTCCCGTGATCTTTCAGTTGATCTTTAAATCCTCTGATGCCACCGATGTAACTTGGCACTACACCAACGGTTGACGACACATTCGCAACGAGCGATGGGAGCCCCATACCTAGCAGCGTTGGGAATGTGAGGAATGTTCCTCCGCCGGCGATCCCGTTCGAAATACCTGCGGCGATGCCAATGCCTAAGAAGACTGCAAGGCGAACTAGTAGCGGTGCGGTGGAGGCAAACATCTTTACTACTCTACGTAGATGGTGTTCATCATAAATTCATCTTCTAATGCCAGTCTTTCTAAGAGTTTTCATCTACCTTTGTCTGTGTGCATATCTTGAGTGGTGAACTGATAATCCCAAAGGACGCACCAGACGACCTCATTAGAGCTGCGGGCGGGATAATTACGCGAACTGTTCTGGGCGGTCGAGTCGAAGTTGCTTGTATTTACCGCGAATCTCGCGGTGACTGGACTTTTCCTAAGGGCAAACTCGATGAGGGCGAAACCTTTGAGCAAGCAGCAATTCGTGAAGTCTTGGAAGAAACTGGAATGAAGTGCGAAGTGATTCGGTTCATAGGATCGACGAACTACATCCACCGCAAGGGAAAATCAAAGATTGTTGCCTACTACCTCATGGCGGCAGATGAAGTTGAATTTATTCCCAATGATGAAGTTGATGAACTTGTGTGGTTAGAGATAAGTGATGTGCGCGAACATCTCACGTGGGACCGCGACAAAGAGCTCTTTGATTTACTCGTTGAATTACCTGAAGTAAAAGCGCAAGCTTCTTAAGCGCGCTCTAAAAACTTTCTTGTAGCCTCATGCTGAGGATTAGAAAACATCTGTTCGGGCGTTCCTTGCTCGACAAGGACTCCTTTATCTAGATAGGCCACTTGTTGTGCGACATCTTTCGCAAATCCCATCTCGTGGGTGGCAATAAGCATTGTGGTGCCACTTTGTGCGAGGTCACGCAGAAGATCAAGTACCTCACCAACGAGTGTGGGGTCAAGAGCACTCGTAACTTCATCGAGCAGCAGTAGCGCAGGTTGCATTGCGAGCGACCTGACAATTGCAACACGCTGTTGCTGTCCGCCCGAAAGTCGCTCAGGAAAGTCGTTCGCTCGTTCACTAAGGCCAATGCGTGAAAGTAGCGCCATTGCTTCATCAATAACGTCACTACGTTTGCGCTTAAGTGCAAAGACTGGGCCTAACAAGATGTTTTCGAGAACGCTGAGATGAGGGAACAAGTTATAGGACTGAAACACCATTGCAATGTTTCGCCGCACCAGGTCTGGATCAATTCGTGGGTCACTCAGTGATTGGTCGAATAAGAAAATATCGCCGCCATCAATAGTTTCGAGCATATTGGCACAGCGCAGCAATGTTGACTTCCCTGAACCTGATGCTCCAATGAGGCAAACAACTTCATGACGATGTAGTTGCAGAGAGACGCCACGAAGCACTTCGTTGTCACCAAAGCGCTTGGTGACTGACTGCAGATCGAGAACTACGTCACTCACTGCGCCGCCGCCAATCGCTTCACTCGGTCTTTTGAAATGAGGTGATCAGTAAAGCGAGTCATAGGAATAGTCAGGAGCAAGAACAGTATTGAGGCAACAACGTACCCACTGAAGTTGAATTCGGTAGAGGCATAGATCTGTGCGGCACGAGTTGCTTCAATGGCCCCAAGCGTTGAAACGAGGGCGGTGTCTTTTTGCATTGAGATGAAGTCATTAAGGAGTGGTGGAATAACTGTGCGCACTGCTTGGGGCAGGATTACTCTTCGCATGGTTGCAGAACTCGTAAGCCCGAGCGACCTTGCTGCGAGTAACTGACCATTGGGTACTGAATTAATCCCAGCGCGGTACACCTCTGCTACGTAGGCACTGTACGTAATGGTGAGTGAAATGCAGCCGTAGACCGCTGGTGACTGCGTTGACAAAAACCCAAGTCCAAGTGCAGGTAGTCCGAAGCCGACCATAAAGATCACTAGCAAAATGGGAATTCCTCGAAAGAGGTCGGTGTACATAGTTGAAAGCACACGAAATGGGAACAATACCGCCGAAGTGCTCATTCGCACCCACGCAATGAGAAGTCCGAATATCAGAACCATGACTTCACAGACACAGAACATCCAGATATTGGTAATAATTCCAGCACCAACTGAACTCAGTCCCTTGCTGGGATTGCCAGTGAACGACTGCCACATTTGGTGAGGATTGAAAAAGAAATAACGCACCGAAGCTCCACCCGGTGCAAGATAAAAAACTGCGATTATGGCGCCAAGAATTAAGAGACTTGAAAAGACACTGGCAACAATTGCACGACGACCTGTAAAGAGAAGTTTGCGCCGTGGCACAAACAACGTAGGTGTTTCCAGCGCATTGGCGCTGGCGTCATGCGACATGATTCTTATGGCTTAAGTGCAGGAATGCTGGTGTAGATGCTTAGCCACTTAGAGGTGAGTTTGGCCAACGTCCCGTTTGCTCGAAGTGTGCTGATTGCAACATTGATACATGAAGCGAGCGGGTTGTTCTTTTGGAATAAGAGACCGTAGTGTTCGCCAACACTTGGGAACTGACCAACTTGTGTCGCAATCATCTTGTTGTTCTTGTCAACAATTTGCGACATGGCCATGTACTGACCAGTTGGTGTGTCAACTGCAATTGCATCAATCTGTCCACTCTGCAGCGCTGCAACTGCTTGGTCGAGTGTTGAATACACGCGAGCGGGCTTGGTTGGCTGGATGTACTGGTTGATGTAGCTAAGTCCAGTAGTTCCGATTTGGTCACCGAACTGGTAGGTCTTTAGATCAGCTGGTGAGTGGTGAGTAACAATCTTGCTGGTCTTTAGTGCAACGATTGACTGGTTCACGTCGTAGTAGCTCTGTGAGAAGGTAACAACCTTGGCGCGGTCAGGTGTGTCAGAGATTTCGTTGATGTCAAAGTCAAAAGACTTCTTACCTGGGGTGTAGCTCGAGTCGAATGGTTCAGAGACCCACTTCACGTTGCTCTTGGCAACTCCGAGGATGTTGGCAATTGCGTACACCATTGAAGACTCGTAGCCTTTTCCGCTGCTTGGCTTGTTATTAACAAACCAAGGTGTGTAGACCGGGTTGTCGGTTGCAACAGTGAGTGTGCCTTTAGCGAATTCTTGCGTCGCGATAGTTGTCTTGCAAGACGCGATTGTTGGAGTGCTAGTGGCACTCGCGGCACCAAGTGAAAGTGCACTGAGCAGTGATGCACCAAGAACTGAGACTAAAGCAATACGAACCGAACGCATAGGGTTCCCCTTCTGAATGTTTGAATGAGTGTAACGCTGGTTCACGGGGCTCGTTTTGGGTGATTTCTCGTCTTGGCCCAAATTCACTAAGATGGCCTGGCTGGGAGAGGTGGGTGAGTTCGGTTTAAACCACATTCCTGCTAAGAATGCGGCCTGGGAAACCGGGCCCGAGGGTTCAAATCCCTCCCTCTCCGCCATTAACACCGAGCGCACAGCGCTCGGTGTTGTTATGCCAATAGGAGAGACGCTTGAGGTACTGGATAGAAACACTCGGGTGTCCTAAGAACCACGTGGACTCGGACAAGCTCGCGGGGCTTCTCGTGTCTCAGGGCTATACCCTCGCTGATAGTGCAGAAGAAGCAGAACTTGTTGTTGCCAATACCTGTGCGTTTATTGAAGCTGCTCGCGAAGAATCAATTGAAACAGTTCTAGACCTCGCCGAGCGCAAACTCTCAAATGCTCGTCTAGTAGTAACTGGCTGCATGGCCGAGCGCTACGGCGACGAACTCGCAGACGCACTTCCCGAAGTTGATCTTGTTGCTGGATTCGGTGAAAGCCTCACCGAACAAATTGTTCCTTCAACTCCTGTTGCACTTCGTAAGCGTCCAACTCCAGCTTTCGACCTTCTTAATCTTCCTCGACCTGCATCAAAAGCTCCGTGGGCGTACGTAAAAATTGCTGAAGGGTGCGACCGTCGCTGTGGATTTTGTGCGATTCCAACATTCCGCGGAGACCAACGCTCTCGCTCTACCAATGAAATCCTCACCGAAGCACGTGCACTCGTTGATGGTGGCGCTAAAGAAATAGTACTTATTGCTCAAGACCTTGCAAGTTGGGGCCATGACCGCAGACGCGCCGCACTTGGCGAAGCAGTTGAAGTTCTTGATGAAGGTGGGACACAACCTCTTATTGATCTCACTAAAGCACTCAGTAAAGAAGTTGAAAGAGTTCGTCTCTTGTATCTCTACCCATCGGGTCTCACCAGTGGTCTCATTGAGACAATTCTTGAAACAGGTGTTCCGTACTTCGACCTCTCACTGCAACACGCATCACGACACATGCTGCGAGCAATGAAGCGCTGGGGAGACGGAGACCGTTTCTTAGAGCGCATCGCAGCCATTCGTGCCAGCGACCCAGACGCCACATTTCGTTCCTCGTTCATTCTCGGATACCCCGGTGAAACAGAGGACGACCAACGAGAACTTCTTGAATTTATTGAAGCGGCGCAGCTTGACTGGGCCGGATTCTTTACGTTCTCTAAAGAAGAAGGAACTCATGCGAACGGCCTCGGTGATCAAGTCCCTCATGAATTAGCCCTTGAGCGCCTTCGTGAAGTTAGCGAACTGCAAGACGCCATTACGGCTAGACGCAGAGATGCACTCGTCGGCACTCGCCAGCGGCTGCTCATTGATGCACCCGGTGTTGGGCGTAGTGTCAGAGAGTGCCCTGAAATCGATGGCATTGTGATGGTCGATTCATCACTTAGCGTTGGAACCATGGTTGATGTTGAGATCGTGGCGAGTCACGGAACAGATTTGGAGGCAGTGCAGTTATGAGCACCGAAGAGCGAACTTACGGACCGACTGCGTTGCTAACGCCGGCGAACTTGATGACAAGCTTTCGCATCGTCGTAGCGCCACTTTTCATTTATCTACTTATTGCGCACCGAATCAATTGGTGGACATCACTTGTTGGATTTCTCGCTGCAGCATCTGACTACTTTGATGGCATTGTCGCCAGGCGACACGGCACAACAACGTCGGGTGCATTTCTTGATCCACTCGCTGACAAGATAATTGTTCTCGGAAGTCTCTACGCACTCATTGTTTCAAGAGGACACCACCTCAACTTCTTCATTGTTCCAGCAGTGATAATTACGTTGCGTGAAATTTGGATGAGCATCTACAGATCCAAAGCATCAAAGAAGGGGATTTCCATTCCGGCAAGTCAGATTGCAAAATGGAAAACATTCGTTCAGGACTGGGCCATTGCGCTCTGCGTACTCCCATTCACTGCGCACCACACATGGCTTGCATTCATAACAATTTGGATTGCCACATTGATGACGGTGTACACCGGTTGGAAATATTACGTTGACGGTAAAAAGGCGATCTAAATGCGTGTTGAGATTGTTGCCGTCGGCACTGAACTACTTCTAGGTCAGATCCCTGACACCAACTCGCAGTGGCTTGGCGAACACCTGGCAGCTAATGGTATTGCATCTCATTTTCACCAGCACGTGGGTGACAATCACGACCGCATTGTTCTGGCATTTCGCACAGCGCTCGCTCGCTCCGACGCGGTAATTGTCTGCGGTGGGCTCGGCCCCACACAAGACGACATCACTCGCGCTGCAATTGCTGAAGTAATGAATGTTCCACTTATCCGTGATGAAGCAATTGTTGAATCGATCAGAAAAATGTTTGGTTCTCGTGGTCGTGAGATGCCCGAGAACAACTTGTTGCAAGCCGATGTTCCAAAGGGCGCATCAATCATTCCTCAAACTCGCGGAACAGCTCCAGGGCTCATTTGTCCCGTTGGCCAAAAAGTTGTTTTCGCGGTGCCTGGCGTCCCTTACGAAATGACCGACATGTTCGAGCGAGCAATTTTGCCTGAACTACTTCGCCGCGAACGCCTTGCTGGCAACGAGTCAGTAATTCTTAGCCGAGTGCTTCGTACATGGGGCGCGAGTGAATCTGGACTCGCTGAAGCTATTGGCGATGAACTTTCCTCACTCGATGACAGTTCACGGCTCACTATTGCTTTTCTCGCCTCAGGGATTGAAGGGATCAAAGTGCGCATCACTGCAAGAGGTGACAGCGCAGCACACGCAAAAGAGCTCATTGCCGAAGAAGAAGTAAAAATTCGGAGCATTATCAATGCGAAACTCGGTGACATTATCTTTGGCGTGGATGATGAGACCATGGAGCACGCAATTGCGTCTCGACTTCTAGCTAAGTCACTTACGCTCGGCGTTGCTGAATCTGTTACGGGTGGACTGATTGCAAGTCGACTCGTCAATGTCATTGGAGCCTCAAAGTGGTTCCGCGGTGGCGTAGTTAGCTACGCATCAGAAGT
>CAIKFN010000005.1 GCA_903826715.1 uncultured Actinomycetes bacterium | reverse complement strand
TGGCTTCTGTGGCCGCCAAGGCAGACCACCACTTCGTGATTGAAAAAACTATAATTAACGGAACCGCCTCAACCAAGATTAAAAAGGTTGAAGGTGAAGATCGCGTCAGCGAAATTGCCCGAATGCTGGTCGGCGACTCCCTAAGTCAAGAATCTCGAGCTCTTGCAGTACAACTTCTTGAAACTCGTCGTTAATCTAATAATTCTCAACAGCGCGCCGACTAGTATTTAGTTCCGTGGATACGGCAATTAACGAATGACAAAGTTCGTCTTTGTAACAGGTGGAGTTTCGAGCTCCTTAGGTAAGGGTCTTACCGCCTCCTCGTTAGGTCGCCTCTTAAAATCTCGTGGACTAAAAGTCACGATGTGCAAACTTGATCCATACCTCAATGTCGATCCAGGAACAATGAATCCTGGCGAACACGGTGAAGTGTACGTAACCGATGACGGTGGAGAAACTGACCTCGATCTAGGTCACTACGAACGTTTCATCGACGAGTCGCTGTCAAAGATGTCGAACACGACAACAGGCTCGATTTACTCAAATGTGATTGCTAAAGAACGTCGTGGGGACTACCTAGGAAAGACTGTTCAGGTAATTCCTCACATTACTGATGAGATCAAAGAGCGTATTCGCCGCCTTGGAACACTTGGAGCTGACGTAGTTATCGTTGAAATCGGTGGAACCGTTGGTGACATTGAAATCGTGCCGTTTATTGAGTCGATTCGCCAGTACCGCCGTGACGCTGGAAAAGACAACGTCTGTTACGTCCACCTAACTTTGGTGCCATACCTCGCACCGTCTGGCGAACAGAAGACCAAGCCAACGCAGCACTCAGTCACGGAACTACGCTCTCGCGGTATCCAGCCAGACATCATTGTCTGTCGTAGTGACCAACCAATCTCAGATGGACTTAAGCGCAAGATCTCTCTTCTATGTGACGTACCTTTAGAAGGAGTTATCTCAGCTGTTGATGCTCCAAGCATTTATGACATCCCACTCGTGATGCTCGAAGAAGGTCTCGACACCATGGTGTGCAAGACACTAAACATCGACATCGACCAGCACCCGATTGACCTAACACTCTGGAATGATGTTGTTCATCGTGTTCACAACACCACAAAGACTCTTCGTATTGGAATTGTTGGAAAATACGTCACCATGCCTGACGCCTACCTATCTGTTGCTGAATCGGTTCGCCACGCTGGATTCGCAGTTGGCGCAAACGTAAAGATTGAATGGCTAGAAGCTGAACGCGTTCCATCAGAAATCGACAGCGAACGACTTCGCCAACTCGACGGAATCATTGTTCCCGGAGGATTTGGGGAACGTGGCGTCGAAGGAATGATTGCCACGGCGAAGATTGCTCGTGAAAACAACATCCCGTTCCTGGGCATTTGCCTCGGTATGCAGGTAATGGTCATTGAGTTCGCACGTCACGTTCTAGGTATGAGCGACGCTCACTCAACTGAATTCTCACTTTCTTCTACTAATCCGGTAATTGCACTCATGGACGAACAGATGGATGTCACTGACCTTGGTGGCACCATGCGTCTTGGTGCATATCCAGCAATGCTTGACGTGGGATCAGTTGTTGCTCGGCTCTATGGCACGACTGTGGTCTCCGAGCGTCACCGTCACCGTTATGAGTTCAATTCCAAGTACCGTGAACAATTCGAAGCTTCTGGATTTAAGTGTTCAGGATCTTCACCTGACGGAAGACTTATTGAGTTCTCTGAAATTCCTACCAACTCGTTTTACGTAGGAACGCAGGCGCACCCAGAGTTCAAGTCTCGACCTGACCGTGCACACCCACTGTTCTTCGGACTTCTAAAGGCTGCTGCTGCCAGAGGTGAAGGTCGTGAACCGCACATAATTGACCCTGCCTCTGTTGACGCTACGTTGTGATTTTTTTGTTCCACGTACTGTCTGGAACTCACCTTGGCGACCAGTGAAGAACTACTAACTGATTACCTTCAATGGTTAACCATTGAAAAAGGTAGAAGTACAGCAACTATCGAGGCGTACAAACGCGACATCGAATCATTCCTTGAGTGGATGAAATCCCAGAAACTCACAGTTAAAAAGATTGCCGAGTCTGACTTTGAGAAGTATTTCAATCAACTGAGAAAAGACGGACATGCCGATAGTTCGGTTGCGCGTGCAATGTCCTCAGTTCGTGGCTGGTTCGGGTTCATGGCCGAAGAAGGAAGTATTTCAGTTGATCCCACAACGAGAATCGTTGGAGCAAAGCGCGGGAGATCTCTTCCTAAGCCGCTCGAGGAATCTTTAATGATTCAGTTGCTCGATTCCGTGCCCTCAATAACACCTTCAGATCTTCGTGACAGAGCTCTCTTTGAGTTGCTGTACGGAACAGGGGCTCGCGTTAGCGAGGTTGTAGGCATTTCTCTACAAGACGTGGACTTCGATGAAGAGTTAATCCTCGTTACCGGTAAGGGTTCAAAACAGCGACTGGTGCCCATGGGCAAAATACTTAAAACTGCTCTTCGCACCTACCTCGGCAAAGGCGGGAGACAAGAGTTCTCGAACTCAAAGCAGTCAACCAGATTGTTTCTCAACGCACGTGGCGGACCACTCACTCGACAGGGGATTGATCTCATAATCCATAAGCGCGCGCTGACGGCTGGAATTGATCAGTCAACCATCAGCGCACACGTATTTCGACACAGTTGCGCAACGCACATGCTTAGCCACGGCGCGGACATTCGTGTTGTGCAAGAACTCTTAGGGCATTCATCAATTTCTACAACTCAGATCTACACTGCGGTCTCAATTAAATCTCTTCAGAAGGAATACAAGAGCGCACACCCGAGAGCCCATTAGGTTAGATACGTGAATTACCTTTATTACCTACTCGCTATTGTCCCATCGATTGTCTTGCATGAAGTGAGCCATGGATGGGTAGCTAATTACTTCGGTGACCCGACAGCAAAGCAGCAGGGAAGGCTCACTCTCAACCCTCTTAAACACATTGATCCATTCGGGACTGTGCTGCTTCCAGCTTTGCTGATATTTAGTGGTCTACCAATGTTTGGATATGCCAAACCCGTTCCTGTAAATGTTTCAAGACTCAGAAACCCACGCAAGCAATCGCTCTATGTATCGATAGCTGGCCCTCTGGTAAACATATTTCTCTCAGGAGTTGGATTCGCAATATGTGAATACGCACTACACAACACTCAGAGTCAACTCACATTTAACATTGGTGAGTACTTGGGATTGGTAAACATAACTTTGGCTGCGTTTAACTTGATTCCTATTCCACCCTTAGACGGTTCAGCGATTCTCGAGCGATTTATTCCTCAACGTAATTTGGGGAAGTATTACGAATATCGTTCTAAGGCGTTGCCATTTCTAATGGTCGTCATAATTGTTGATTCAATGTTCTTGCACATTGGAACAGGCTTCCTAGGCAGCTTGCAAAACTGGTGGATACACCAACTGTTTTAAATAAGGCCCATGGCCTTCGCGGCACGTTCGTACGTAGCGCTCGCAACCTTTGAAGCTTTCTCAGCACCAAGGTCAATAATCTCGTTCAGCTGATTCGTGTTGGCACGAAGCTCGTGGTAACGAGCAGTTATTGGTGCAAGCGATTCAGCCACCAATGCTGAGAGGTCTCCCTTGAGGTCGCCGTAGCGGGTGTAACGTTCAGCCACCGCTTCTGGAGTTTCACCACTAAACGCAGAGAAGATTTCTAGAAGGTTCGAAAGACCGGGCTTATTTTCCCAATCGAAGCGAACTTCGTTGTCTGTGTCAGTCACAGCTTTTTTGATCTTCTTATCAATTTCCTTGGCATCGTCAAGAAGCGACAATGAACCAAGTGGGCTGGAAACTGACTTTGACATCTTGCGTGAAGGATCTTGCAGATCCATAACTCGAGCCGCAGACTTAGGTTGCACGCCAACAGGCAAGGTAAATGTTTCACCGAATCGGTTGTTGAAGCGTTCAGCGATTTCACGAGTGAGCTCGAGGTGTTGGCGCTGGTCGTCTCCTACGGGTACTTCCTGCGCGTTATAAAGCAAGATGTCGGCGGCCATAAGCACTGGGTAGGTGAACAGTCCAGCTCGGTAGCCATCTTGGCGAGATGCTTTCTCCTTGAACTGAGTCATTCTGCTGAGTTCTCCGAATGTTGCAACGTTCTCAAGCAACCAGCTCAGCTGCGCATGATACGGAACCTGGCTCTGAATGAAGAGGGTGCAGACTTCAGGGTCAAGTCCACTTGCAAGCAACCACGCAACGCCATCGAATGTCTGGGACCTGAGTTCTTCAGGATCAATCTGCAGCGTTAATGCGTGAAGATTTACTACGCAGTAGAAGGCTTCTGAGTTCTGGCTGTCGGCCCACTGCTTTAGGGCGCCAAGATAGTTCCCGAGGTGTGGGGTACCCGAAGGTTGAATGCCAGAAAGAATTCTCACCCCTCCATAGTAGGAGCAGTGCACGCCTAACTTGTGCCGTCGAACTAGAGTTGCACCATGACCTACGTCGTGACGACGCCGTCTTTTAGCGGCCCAGTTGAACTCCTACTAAGGCTTA
>CAIKFN010000004.1 GCA_903826715.1 uncultured Actinomycetes bacterium | reverse complement strand
CTTTCACAAATACTCCTTCGACACACAAAGTGCGCTGTATCTAAGTAAGAAAGCCTACCAACTCAATGAATTTTTTGAGTTCTATTGAGTTTTTAATTTTTTGCTCGCATTGTTACCAAAGTCACTTTGTGGCCCAAAAGGGCATATTCCACTTAGTTTTCGCAAAATGGACTAATAGCCTTATAAATAGAAAATTACTTAACTAATGGAGCTGCATTGAACACTTTTTTCTTCGCTTCACTCGTCAACTTGGATCATCCAGGTCACTACATTCACTGGCACTTTGTGTATTTGAGTGTTGGAAACCTCATAGTCATTCTTTTGATGATTACCACTTTTATTGCAGCACTTTTGCTGCCTTTCCCTGGCCGCAAACGAAACAGGAGTGAAAAATGAGCTCAGTAGAAATTGAACGCCAGTGGACTACACGTCTACGCAAACGAGTTGAGGGCAAGCTTCCACCAGAAAAAGTTCTTCCAGATACGCAACCAAGTTACGTTGCCTCATGGATCTATGTCTTTGGTGTCGCAACACTCACCTCTTTTATCCTGGTACTAGTAACTGGTTGTGTACTCGCCATACGTGGCCCACAGTGGTGGCACGAATCAAGCTACGGCCACTTCGTTAATTCACTCCACTTGTGGAGTGTTGAAATTTTCTTTTTCTCAATGGTTATTCACCTTTGGGGGAAGTACTTCATGGCCGCCTGGAGAGGTGGACGTCAACTCACCTGGATGACTGGTGGCATTACGTTCCTTGTTTCAATTGCAGCTGGGTTTACCGGATACGTCTCTCAGAGCAACTTTGACTCGCAATGGATTTCCACACAGGCGAAAGATGGGATTAATGCGACTGGGGCAGGCGCGTACTTCAACGTTCTCAACTTGGGACAAATGTTGATGTGGCACATTGTGCTCCTTCCATTGGTGGCGGTACTACTTACAACTATCCATGTTGTGATGGTGCGTATTAAGGGTGTTGTTCCACCATTCGCAGATGACACAAAGGTTGCATAATGAGTAAGAACTTTCGAAGTGACGTCGACGTTGTTGAATGGACCGGCCGCCAAAGGCCCTATGACATCTTGAAGGAAGGGGCCATTGCCCTTCTGGTCATAACAATCCTTACGCTGACTCTCGCAATTATCTACGGATCACCTGACGAGACGTCAATAACAATTAAAAAATGGTCAAACGCTGCGCCAGTTGATTTTGCGATGACTGCAGTTAGTGAGCTCAATGGAACATCAACCACTGGTTCGTATGGCCCACCGTATAACCATGCTGCAACTGGCCAGACAATTGGTCCAGTGAACTTGGTTAAAGCAGTTGGTGTTCGAATCCCAATTGATACCGCTAATGACTTTGTTATTAGTCCACTAAAGGCACTGCCCTACCAAGCAGACCTACATCAAAGTTTGGTGAATTGGGAAAATGCAACTGCATCCACCCGTGCAATCTGGGTGACTAACTATTCGAATGCCGAATCCAAGATGAGTTTTGCTAACGGACAAATAGTTGTTCCAACTACGACTGCTGGTCCGGTGCCGTTAATGATTAACAGCCTGACTTCTATGGCGCGTAGTGGAGCCCTCGATGAGTCACTTATTTCAAACAACAGTTTTTACACGACAGACTTCACCAAGACTCTCCTATTTATTTCAGATGGTTCGTATCTAGCGAGTACCGCTGACAAGCAACATCTCACAGGGAGCCAGTGGGGAATGATGAACGAAACTGGAAGTTACCCAGGTCAAGCGTGGCTCTGGTTGTACTCGTTCTGGTATCAGATCCCACCGTTCAACTCAAGTGGTAACGCTGATGCGTTGGTGTGGGCACTGATGATGTTCCTCACAGTGCTGATGATCTTCGTTCCCTTTATTCCAGGAATCAGATCAATCCCACGAAAGACTCGGGTCTACCGACTCATCTGGAGAGATCACTACAAGAGCTAATTAAAACGTCTTGCCGGGGTCGCGGTCATGCATCTTTTGTGCAAAGAGCGCGGCTTCGGTGCGACGTTGAAATCCAAGCTTTGAAAGCAAGAACGAAACATAGTTCTTAACGGTCTTTTCAGACAGGAACAACGTTTCACTCATTTCACGATTACTGAAGCCCTCACTTAAGAGCTCCAGGATTTGACGCTCACGTGGACTCAAACTGGCAAGGCGAGCATCTTCTGCTGTTTCACGCTGCAACCTACGACGAGCAGATTCCACTTGATCTGAAGTCATAAGTTCATTTCCAGCAGCAACACTTCTGATCGCTGAAACCAGCGCATCACTATTGATGTCTTTCAAGACAAAACCACGAGCGCCGGCGAGTACTGACGCGAGGAGTGCGTCATCATCAGCGTACGAAGTGAGCATGATGCAGTGCAGCCCCGGTGCCTCTTGGTGGAAATGTCGGCATAGTTCAATTCCGTTGCCATCAGCTAAACGAACATCAAGAAGTGCAACGTCTACTGCTGAGAAGTCAGTAAACGCTAGACCTTCTGCCATTGAGCCAATTTGCACGACAACTTCTAAGCCGTCATAGCCGTTAAGAAGTTCTACGAGCCCACGACGAACAATCTCGTGATCATCTACAACTAAGACTCTGATCATTTCTCAACCTTTTTTGTTGTCCATGTAATTACAGTTCCAGCTTCTGGTGTTGATGAAGCACTAAATGTTCCACCACACTGTCGTGCACGCGTTGCTAAGTTGCGAAGACCGTGCCCGACAGAATTTGGTGCACTAAATCCAACGCCATCATCTCTTACTTCAAGCAAAATAAATTCTTTGTTTTCACTCAAGCTGACTGCTACTTGGCTTGCTTGAGAGTGCCTTACAACATTCGAGAGAATTTCTCGAAGCGAGCTAATTAATTGGTCAGATGTAAAAACGTCCATTTTCGCTTCAACTCCATCAGAGATGCTCAATACAACTGGAACTCCCAAACGCTGTTCAACCTCATTCGCTAGTTCGTTAACTCTTATTTTCAGCGCAGCGGATCTCAAATGATCATTTTCAATTTCAAATATCGTGGTTCGAACTTCAAGCATTGTTGCATCAATTTCTTTTAGAGCTGCAGTAATTCGCTCAAGGTCTTTATCATTCAAGTCACTT
>CAIKFN010000003.1 GCA_903826715.1 uncultured Actinomycetes bacterium | reverse complement strand
TTCAACAACACAACTGTCGAGACAGAGGATGTTAAAGACTTAAAACGACTACATATGCGCACCAAATCACTTCAAATTGAATTCAATCATGTTGAGGTTATTTTTTGTTATCCAATTGAATGACATAAAGACTTATTTCTAAAGAATTAATTTCTTCACTATTTATCAAGTTGTTATCGAAAATAATTGTCATGTCGCATCTAATGACGAGTAGTTTGGAGGCGTGAGTAGCGCACCTGAGTCCTTGCACCGAGCCCTAGGGCTCACCGACTCTGAGTTTGAAGACATCAAGTCTGTCCTCGGACGCGAACCAAATCACCTCGAACTAGCTCTCTATGGCGTTATGTGGAGTGAACACTGCTCGTATAAGTCATCACGTATTCACTTGAAACGACTTCCTTCAAAAGGTGATCATGTTCTTGTTGGACCTGGTGAAGGCGCTGGAGTAATTGATGCTGGAGACGGTATTGGGGTTGCAATTCGAATTGAAAGCCATAACCATCCATCTGCAATCGAGCCGTATCAGGGTGCGGCAACTGGTGTGGGTGGCATTTTGCGTGACGTGTTTTCAATGGGCGCACGACCACTCGCGGTCATGGACCCACTCTTTTTTGGTGAACTCACCGATGCTCGCCAGCGCTGGCTAGTTGAAGGTGTTGTTTCTGGAGTCTCTGGGTACGGCAACTCAGTAGGTGTTCCAAACATTGGTGGAGAGCTCACCTTTGATGATTGCTACGCATCAAACCCGCTCGTGAATGTTCTCTGTGTTGGCGCACTGCCAAAGGACCGACTCGTACTTGGCATTGCATCTGGAGTGGGCAATTACGCAGTACTGCTCGGATCTTCAACTGGTCGTGACGGCATTGGTGGCGTATCTGTTCTCGCGTCTGCTGGATTCCAAGGCGATGACGGCGCTGCGTCACTTGATGACGCGAAGCGTCCAAGCGTCCAAGTTGGTGACCCCTACGAAGAAAAGCGACTCATCGAAGCTTGTCTAGAACTTCTTGATCAAAAACTCGTTGTTGGTATTCAAGACCTCGGTGGTGCTGGACTCGTTTGCGCCACTAGTGAAACCGCTGCGAAGGGTGGCGTTGGACTCGATGTCAACATCAACGCAGTTCCTCAGCGTGAAGCGGGAATGGTGTCATGGGAAATCATGACTTCTGAAAGTCAAGAGCGCATGCTCGCAATTGTGACTCCCGAAGACTGGCCAGCGGTTGAGGCGCTCTGCCAGAAATGGGAAGTCAGGGCCAATGTTGTGGCTCACGTTGTTGAGCCGTCAAAAGACAAAGACGGAAACCTAGTTGGCATGCTTCGCATTCGAGACGGCTTTGACGGCGAAGTACTCGGTGAAGTCCCTGCGAAGTCACTCGCGGATCAAGCCCCCCTCTACAACCGTCCCATGCAGCGTCCAGCAGACCTTGACGCGATTCAAAAAGATGACCCGACACTTGATGAACCTGTTGGTTCACCAAACGAAGACTTGCTCGACCTTTTAATTGACCCAGCATGGGTGTATCGCCAGTATGACTCACAACTTTTCTTAAATACTGTTGTTGGACCAGGAAGAGACGCAGCACTGCTTCGTCTCGCTGGCCCCGGTCTTCCTGCGTCAAACCGAGGCATTGCACTTTCAACTGATTCAAACCCTCGCTGGTGTGCACTCGATCCTCGTAAGGGAACACTGCTCACTGTTGCTGAAAGTGTTTCGAATCTCGCCTGCGTTGGCGCTACTGCGAAGGCACTAGTTAACTGTCTCAACTTCGGTAACCCTGAACACCCAGAAGTGATGTGGCAACTTTCTGAGTCCGTTGATGGCATGGCTGAAGCCTGCAACGCAATGGGGATCCCAGTCGTTGGTGGCAATGTCTCTCTCTACAACGAGAGTGGCGGCAACGACATTGACCCAACACCGGTTGTTGGACTGCTTGGTGTTGTTGATTCACTCAGCTCTCCTCCTCCAGGATGGAACTGGAAATCGGGTGACGGCGTGGTGCTCGTTGGAAAACGTGAAGCACATGACGGTCCTGCATTCCCACTCGGTGGATCACGCTGGGCCACACGACGAGCTCGACGTGGAGGCACTGTTCCTTCTCTAGACGTAACTTCTTTTAACGCAACCATCAAGTTCGTAACTGGTGAGATTGCTCTGATTTGCAAGGGTGAACAAAGTGACGTCACTGCGGTGCACGACATTGGTAGTGGTGGGCTTAGTGCAGCACTCGCAGAAATTGTTGCAACGACAGGCGTAGGTCTAATCGCAGAAGAACTCACTTCACACGGTGAACTCTTTAGTGAGTTCCCAGGTCGCTTCGTAATGGCGACGAGTGATGTTGATCAGTTTGTGCAGCGTGCCAACGCTGCTGGTGTTGATGTTGCAATTCTTGGAACTGTTGGCGGCGACTCTCTGCGCATTGGTTCAACAATCAACGTGAGCGTCAGCGAAATAGAAAGCCGTCGAAGCAACGCACTTAGTAGTGCGCTTGCGTCAGTTGACTAACGAGCAGCCTTTAGCTCGTCGAGAACTTCATTAGGTACTCGAAGATCACCAGTTCGTCCTAGAGCTAGCTTCACGTCTTCTTTATAGGAACCGTGATAGTCAGATCCGCCTGTGGGGATCATTCCAGCGTTGCGAGTTAGCTTCACCATTTGTCCGCGAATCTTCTCGTTTACTCCGCCGTAATACGCCTCGGCTCCAGCGAAACCACGATCGCGAAGTGAGTTGAGAACACTGGGCATGGTGTCTTCAATTTCAGTTGGTGAAAGAGAGCTCACGTAATTAACTAGGGGATGGGCCACTGAGAAAACAGTTCCTGAACCCTCGGCGGCTTGAAGGAACGACTCAACGGACATACTCTTTCGCCCCACGTGAGCTTTTCCGCTTTCGCCAAGCCAGTCAATGAAAATCTTGTTCCAGCTCTCAGGATCTTTAGTGCCGACAATCTCAGGATGGAGCTCGAACATTGCTTGGGCGAAGTGTGGGCGGCCAATGCTGTCGGCGTTGCCAACAAGTTCGGTGAGATAGGCAAGGTTGATTTTTTCAAAGCCGTGTTCCTGTAACGCATGTACGAGTTTCTCGTTGCGTTCTGCACGGTCGCGTCGCATCTCAGCCAATTTTTGCTGCACTGGGTGGTCTTGGCTGAGAGGCAAAAAGTAGGCGAGGACGTGAATATTTCGAGGCAGCGAGGGGCCACCAGCACGCTGTTTTGGGAACTCTGAATCTCGTAGTGAAACCTCAGTGCCGGGTATCAGTTCGATGCCGTACTGGGCACATGAGGCGGCCATGCGCTCATGGCTAGCGGTGGTGTCGTGGTCGGTAAGAGAGATCGCTGAAATACCAATTTTGCTGGCGTTTTCTGCCAACTGTTCTGGAGTGTCAGAGCCGTCAGAAAACGTCGAGTGGGTATGGAGATCAATCATTAGTTAAGCGTACCGATGCCCTTAGTCATGTGCCAAGATTACACAGTGCTTTCACAAATAATTACCCATAAGGTGGAAGCTCAATGAAAGAAGCGTGCGGAGTCGTAGGGATAGTTGCCCCGGGGCGAAACGTGGCACACCTTTGCTATGACGCTCTTTTTGCGCTGCAGCACCGCGGTCAAGAATCTGCCGGAATGGCGACTTTTGATAACAAGCAAATTACTGTCGTAAAAGACAACGGACTTGTCAGTCACGTTTTTAGCGACACCACACTTCGCGCACTGAGTGGATCACTCGTCATTGGCCACACTCGTTATTCAACATCAGGCTCTGCAAACTGGACCGCAGCACAACCCGTGTACCGCAGCGCGGGTGCTTCTGGCTTCGCACTTGGCCACAACGGAAACCTCACCAACACTGGTGAACTAGCTGAAGTTGCAGGAATTCAAGTCACCACAATGTTGTCGGACTCTGACCTCGTTGCAGAACTGCTTGCTCGTGAAATCGAGAGTGGTGCAGTGATGATGCACGCTCTTAGGTCAGTTCTTTCAAGAGCTCAGGGTGCATTCTCAATGGTGATTCTTGAATCAGACACGATTTACGCTGTGCGAGACCCACATGGTTTTCGCCCACTCTGCATAGGTCGACTCGGAACTGAAGACGCACCCGAAGGTTGGATTGTTGCTTCAGAGTCTCCAGCACTTGACGTGATTGGTGCAGCGTTTGTTCGAGAAATCAAGCCCGGCGAAATGGTGACGATCACTGAACAAGGTGTTTCATTTGTTCAGCTGTTAGAGCCTGCTGGTGAAAAAGAAATGCTGTGCATTTTTGAATTTGTTTACTTCGCCCGACCCGACACCTACCTCATGGGTCACCAAGTACACACGGCGCGTCGTCGCATGGGAGAACTGCTCGCGAAACAGTCCCACGTTGATGCTGACATTGTTATGGGTGTTCCAGACTCTGGCATCCCTGCTGCAGAAGGATTCGCTAAAGCATCAGGCATCCCATTCGGATACGGTCTCGTAAAGAATCGATACATTGGCCGCACGTTTATTTCGCCAGATCAAAACAAGCGAGAAGCCAGTGTCCGTCGCAAGTTAAACCCACTTCGCGAAAACATCGAGGGTCAACGACTCATTGTTATTGACGACTCCATTGTTAGAGGGACTACTACTAAGGCCCTCGTTGCAATGCTGCGTGACGCTGGTGCCAAAGAGGTCCACCTACGCATCTCTTCACCACCGTTCTCATGGCCTTGCTACTACGGCATTGATACGCCTAACCGTGAAGATCTGCTTGCTGCAAATAACACCATTGAAGAGATGCGTGACTTTA
>CAIKFN010000002.1 GCA_903826715.1 uncultured Actinomycetes bacterium | reverse complement strand
CGTCATCAGCCCGACTAGTCAGAGATTTGCTAGGATGAGATTCCCCTAGGGGATGTAGCTCAGTTGGTAGAGCGCGGGCTTTGCAAGCCTGAGGTCGTGGGTTCGATCCCCATCGTCTCCACCAAAAGGTGCCTGAAGTTGCTGGGCACTATGCGGTGGCTATTTTTTTGGAAGAAGTGGCTCGCGGTCATGAGCATTTTGTCGCAGATGAAACTGCGTGACGCCAATTGCTAACGAAACTGCACCAAGTATGTGTAGTTCCACCAAAACAACTGGAACATGAAGTATGTACTGCGTTGCACCAATAAGTCCTTGCAGTAAAGAAATAACAACTAAGCGGCGAACTCCAAGTTGCAGTGCTTGCGGTGCTTGTGTTTTCCAAATGCTGATCAGTAGGCCCACTACAAGCCCAATAAAGAGCAGGGCTGCGAGTGAATGAACCCACGTTGCATTTTGAAATGCAAATGGAAGACGTCGTGCACGCAGTTGGCCTTGGAACGAACCGGCATGTGGACCAGATCCAGTAGTGATTGTTCCTGTTATGAGGAGAAGAATAAAAGGAATCCACAGCAAGCGTGCAATACGCAAGAAGTGTGGACTGCGGATGTCACTGCGAGCATTCGGTCCGTAGACGTATTTTGAACGGTGGTAAAAAATTGCACCGATAATCACCATGGCAATTGACAGCAGCATATGAACTGAGACAAGCCAAGGGTTGAGCTTGGTGTAGACCACGAACGCACCAAGAATCGCGTCAGCAAAGATTCCCAGAATAAGCAGTCCAGAGAGAATAACTAGGTCACGCCTACGCGGGGACCTAAGAAATGACGCGATGAAAACAACTGTTGTGACAACAATGAGCGTTCCAGTAATCATTCGATTGGCGTATTCAATGAAGGGATGGATGTTCCAAGAACCGGCAATTTTTCCGTGAAAACACGTTGGCCAGTCTGGGCAGCCAAGTCCGGAACCGGTGAGGCGAACTGCACCACCACTCAGCACGATCAGAATCATCGATAGGAATGTGGTGAAGGCCATCCAGCGAAATACTGGGACAGAGACGTTTAATTGAGGCTTAGACACATCTCCAGCCTAGGGCTAACAGTCGCCTCCTAGACTGGCATCTATGACTACAACAGCCACTCAGCACACGACTGCGGAAGTTATAAAAGGCTACGTTGCACTTACAAAGCCAAGAATTATTGAACTGCTACTTGTCACAACTATTCCAACCATGGTCGTTGCCGCGAATGGCATCCCAGGGATCTGGCTGATGATCACGACACTGATTGGCGGAACGCTTGCTGCTGGTGGTGCGAACACTTTTAACATGGTCTACGACCGTGACATTGACGCAGTCATGGAGCGCACTAAGAAACGACCTCTCGTTACGGGTGTAATGACGCCCAGGGCAGCAACGATTTTTGCTTGCGTGCTCGAGCTCCTCTCTTTCGGGCTGCTTGCGTGGCGCGTGAACTTTTTATCAGCCTGGCTCGCTATGGGCGCGACTGCGTTCTATGTATTCATTTACACAATCTGGCTAAAGCGCAGATCAAAGCAGAACATTGTTATAGGTGGCGCTGCTGGCGCGGTGCCTGTTCTCATTGGCTGGGCTGCGGTGCAGAACAACGTGACTTGGACACCAATTCTTCTCTTTGTCGTGATCTTCATTTGGACGCCGCCGCACTTTTGGGCACTCGCTGTTCGTTACCGTGATGACTACGCCGCCGCAAATGTTCCAATGATGCCAGTCGTTGCTTCACTGCGACGAACAACGCTAGAGATCTTGGTGTACTCAGTGATTATGTGGGCACTAACAATGTTGGTTGGACCCGCTGCGCACCTTGGATGGGTGTATGCACTTTCTTCCACACTGCTTGGCGCAATGTTCACGTTCTACGCGTTCAGGTTGTTCATGCACGCACGCGAAGACAAAGCTGACGTCAATGAAGCCATGCGGCTTTTTCACTTTTCAATCACGTATCTCACGGGTCTTTTTGTCATGATGGCTGTTGATGTCCTCGTCCGAAACCACTAAGCCCCAGCGAGGTCATCCCTCACCAATGATGTTTGTTTCAATTGGTATTGGACTCGTTGTCGCCATTGCACTCATCAGTATTGTTTCTTTCTTCACTGGTGGCACCGTCCAAGCTCCTTCGGCGCTGACATCATCGAGTGAAGTAGGAAAAACCTTCAAGCCCTTTAGCGAAGCAGGACTTAGCGCCGGTACGACCGTTACTGCACCGTGGAAAACGCAACACCCCGGCGTCGTAATGTTCTTTGCGAGCTGGTGCACCGTATGTCGAGGAGAACTTCCAAAGATTGCGAGCTATCTTCAAAAGACAGATCTTGGGAAAACTCAGATTATTGGCATTGATGCCCTTGATGCCTCCGCATCAGGAAAAGCATTTGTTAAAAAAATGGAACTCATGTTTCCAGTTGCCTATGATCCGAATGGAAAGATCACCACTGATGAATTTGGCATAGCCAATCTTCCAGAAACTGTATTTGTTAATTCCTCTGGAGTTATAAAAGGTGTTTACCTTGGAGCGATTCCAGTGAGTGAATTCGCCAAGGGACTCAGTTCAATAAATTAGTCAAATCGGAATGTTCGTGCAGCTAGTAGTGGCGCACTGAGCGCCCACAATGCAACGCATAGCCAGTCCGCACCTGTTGGCTGCAGTCCAAGTCCAATAACTCGGTGGAGCCCTTCTGCGAGTGCTCCAGAAGGCACGCCAATCACAATGTGTTGAAGCACTGACGGCATTGAGCTGGTGGGAACAACAATTCCAGAAACCAGCAAAAGTACTAAGTAGAGTCCGTTGCTAGCAGCAAGGTTTACTTCAGCTTTGAGTCTTCCTGCGAGCAGTAAACCAATGCCTGCGAACCCAGCTGATCCAAGAATCATTAGGGCTGCTACTTCGAGCGCACCAACCAAACCACCGCGAGGGTGCCACTTGAGCAGCAGCGCGACTACTGACAGCACAGCAATTTGGATCACTTCAGTGACGAGTACCGCTGCAATCTTTGCGCCAATTAGTCGACGTGCTCCGAGTGGCGTGATGTGAAGTCGGCGAAGTACTCCATAGGAACGCTCAAAGCCGGTGCTGATCGAGAGCGCTACGAGTGATGTCGACATGATGCACAGCGCCAAAACCCCCGGAGCAATGAAGTCCACGCGGTGTGGCGTTGGCGAAGTGGTTACGTGTGAAAGTGAGAAGAACACCAGCAATAGAACGGGAATTCCAATAGTCAGCAACAGTGTTTCGCCACGGCGAAGCGTCATCTCAATTTCGCCACGAGTCTGTGCCCACCAAGGCTTCATGAACGTGCCTCGATATTCTCGTTACCAATTAGCTCTAAATAACGCTCTTCGAGTGAAGCACGTGTGCGAAGTGATGTCATTGAAACATTGACACTGTTTAAGTAAGAGGTCACCAATGAAATCTTCTCCGGTGATGATGCTGTGTCACAGCGAAGCTGCAGTGGTCCATCAAGTGTCACGGCGCACGAAAGAACTGCACTTAATGCAGATGGATCAATAGGGTTCGACACTTCCAAGATCATTTCAGGCGAGCCACTTAGTTCATCGAGTGTTCCTTGCACAACTATGTGGCCGCGATTCATTACAACGACCCTGTCCGCGACACGCTCGGCTTCGCTCAGTTCGTGAGTTGTAATGAGCAGTGCGCAACCTCGTTCGCGTTCAGTTTTAATCAGGTCTCTAATAACTTGTCGACCTTCAGGGTCAACTGCGGTGGTTGGTTCGTCTAGAAGCAATGCTTTAGGTCGACCAAGGAGCGCGAGTGCCAACAGAGTTCGTTGTTGTTCACCACCACTGAGCCTTCTCCATGGTGTTCTTGCACAACGGCGAAGATCAAGTAAATCGAGTAGTTCATTTACGTCACGCGGAGCTTGGTAGTAGCTCGAAGTCAGCTTGAGCACTTGTGCGGGTGACATAGGGAACCAAACACCACCGCGCTGCAGTAGTGCTCCAGTTCGAAGCACAACTTCTTGGTGGTCACGCACCGGGTCAAGCCCATGAATGCGTGCGTTGCCAGATGTTGGTGATCTAAAGCCCAGCAGCGTCTCTACGGCAGTTGTTTTACCAGCCCCGTTAGGGCCGAGAAGAGAGACGACTTCACCGTATTCAACGTGAAAATCAATATTGTCTACAGCGTGCAGTTCACCAAAGGTGACTACGAGATTTTGGGCTTCAATGGCGTAACTCATGTACATCGAAACTAACCGCTCGCGACGCCCCTCGTGGCAAGTATCAGTAGTCTTGTATTCATGATTGATCTTGTACAACTACGCCGAGAGCCAGATTTCGTCAAGGAAGCACTAGCTCGCCGTGGAATTTTGTCGTCCACAATGGATGAAATCATTGCCCTCGACGTTGAGCACCGCCGCCTCTTGCAAGATGCTGAGCGACTCCGTGCCGAAGTAAAAGACCTTTCTCGCCAAGTTGGAGAAGCGCGTCGAAATAAGGACACTGCAACCGCACAAGCCCTTACTGAAAAAAGTCGCTCAATTGGTGAGCAAGAAAGCGCAGCGAGCGCCAAGACCGATGAAGTTGCTGGCGATCTGCGCAGTCGTCTACTACTTATTCCAAACCTGCCTTCACCTGAAGTTCCAATTGGCAAAGACGAAACAGAGAACGTTGAACTTCGTCGTTGGTGGCCGGGAATGCAAGATGGGAAGCCTGAGCCGGTTTACGCCGAGCACCAACGAAAGCCCCACTGGGAAATTGGTCTAGAGCTAGGACTGCTCGACATGGAGTCAGGCGCAAAGATTGCCGGATCAATGTTTCCTTTGTACCGAGGATTCGGTTCACGACTACTTCGTGCACTCGGTTTTTACGCGCTAGATCAGCACATGGGTGACTACGAGGAACTTCGACCACCGAGCTTTGCGTTAACTGAAACAATGATGTCAACCGGTCACCTTCCTAAATCACAAGATGACATGTACGCCATTGAGCGTGACGACCTCTGGGCGATTCCAACTTCTGAGGTTCCACTTACTTCAATGCTTCGTGATCAAATCCTTGATCCGAAAACACTTCCAATTCGCTACACCGCACAGACCGCATGCTTTCGACGCGAAGCTGGATCTGCTGGAAAAGATACCAGGGGGCTTCTTCGTGTTCACGAATTCGACAAGGTGGAGTTGTTCGCTTACTGCCTTCCTGAACAAGCTGAAGCTGCACACGCCGACATTCTTGCTCGTGCGGAAGCAATGCTCCAGGCGTTTGGACTCAGTTATCGCGTACTGAACTTGTGTACTGGTGACCTCGGAACTTCTTCGGCGAAGACAATCGACCTTGAGGTATTTAGCCCAGGCGTTGACCGCTACCTAGAGGTTTCATCGGTGAGCTGGTTTAGAGACTTCCAAGCACGTCGTGCCAACGTTCGATACCGCACCGAAGACGGCTCAACCGCCTTGGTACACACGGTAAATGGATCAGCACTGGCGTGGGCTCGCATTTGGGCAGCCCTCGTAGAAACAGGTCGTCAATCCGATGGCTCGATTGTTCTACCTGATGTGCTTGCGCCATACCTTGGCGGCAAAACAGTTATTCCGGCTTAGTTAACTCAAAACGGTAGCCAACCCCACGAATTGTGGTGATGTGAATTGGATTCTTTGGATCGAACTCAATCAATGTACGTAGACGCTTGATGTGCACGTCGAGTGTCTTGGTGTCACCAACGTAGTCATCACCCCATACGCGGTCGATAAGAACTTCACGTGTCATCACACGACCTGGGTTTTCTAGAAGATTGCGAAGCAGAGCAAATTCTTTTTTACGAAGTTTTATTTCTTCACCACTTACGTAACATCTACGTGAGTCAATGTCGAGAAGGATTGGACCAAACTCCATAATTTCTGTACTTGGCTCTTCAGATGGTGTGTATGTTTCGCGACGGCGAAGTACTGCACGAATTCGAGCTACTAGTTCGCGTAAGCGGTAAGGCTTGGTGACGTAGTCGTCTGCACCGATCTCCAACATCAAGACCATGTCAACTTCTTCACTCTTGGCGCTCACGATGATGATTGGAATGTCGCTCTTAGCTCGGATTGTTCTGCAAACATCAAGGCCTGAAACTTTTGGCAGCATCAAGTCAAGAAGAATCGCATCAAATTTGCCCTCTTCGAATTTGTCGAGTGCTTCTTGACCGTTGCGGGCAATCGTGACTTTAAAGCCTTCGCGGTCAAGTCCAATTTCGAGTGCGTCAATGAATGACTCTTCGTCTTCAACAACGAGAAGGTGGATTTTCTTTTCTTCTTTATTTTTTGGCATTAGTGGTTCATTGGAAGGTCAAGCGAGAACGTTGATCCTTCTCCTTCAGTTGAAGTAACGAGAACATTTCCACCGTGATTTTGTGCCACGTGTCGAACAATACTTAGTCCAAGCCCCGTTCCACCAGTTTGACGGGCTCGGCCCGGGTCGACTCGGTAGAAACGTTCGAAAATGCGCTCGAGATCTTTTTCGGGGATTCCAACGCCCTGGTCTTTAATGGTGATGCGAATAAGTGGGCCCACAGTCTCGCCAAATTCATTTATTGACTCTTCGACTCGAGCTGTTTTGATTGAAACCTTGCCTTTTGCAGGGGAATAGACAACTGCATTTTCAAGCAGTGCGTGCATGGCTGAAACTAATTGACGTCGGTCACCGACAACGACGAAGTTAGTTTCTGGTTCTTTGAACTCAACAGTCACATCTTGCTGCTCCGCTGCAGTCCTGATGCGCTCAATAGCGTCAGCTACAAAGAGCGATACTGAAATTGGTTCACGAGTAGGCGAGCCCTCACTTTCAATTCGTGAGAGGTCAAGTAGATCTTCAATGATGCGGTTAACTCGGAATGCTTCAGAGTTAATGCGGTCCGCTAGTCGTGCTGCGACGTTGGGGTCTTTTTCATACTGCAGTGTTTCTGCAAGTAGACCAAGGGCCCCCATTGGTGTTTTTAGTTCATGAGAAACGTTGGCAATAAAGTCACGGCGAATGTCTTCTAAGCGACGTCGCTCTGAAACGTCTTCAATAGCGGCGATTACCCCAAGTGGTCGACGACCATCGTCGATAACAGTTGCTCGAATACTTAGTGTGCGACGTGGTGGGCCGTAAATTTCAATTGTTCGTTCGCCAACACCGTTAGCCCAACCTTCGCTGAGCACTTCAGTAACAGCTTGTGCACCAAGTGCATCACCGTATTTACTCTCCATGAGATCCTCTGCCTGCGAATTTCTAAAAATCACATTCCCAGCTTCGTCACAAAGAACGAGTCCAAGTTGCAGTGCATCAAGTGATCGTCGTAGTCGTACGGTTTCTGCTGCTGCTTCGCTCACCGCTGTAGTTGCGACGCCAGTTACTTCCTCAAGAAAAGTTATTGCTGTTTCAACTTTGCCATCTGAAATGTCGGCTTCAGTGCCGAGTCGAGAACCCAGGGCATTAAGGCGCTGCGCAATGGCGCGGTGCCCACGGCGACGATTCCACATAACTCCAAGAAGAAGTCCAAGAAGGAGCACGCCAAAGGCAGTTGCGTAAACGGCAATTGCGGGCCATTTGTAGATCAGATTATGAGTCAGGGCTATAAGCACCTGACCATTCTCGCAGATGTATTCAGTAATTGTGAACCAGCGACCGTTGTGTAACAACCAACAGAAAGTCACATATTTATGTTTTTTGCCTCCGTAACCCTCACCCCATCAACAACGGCACTCCCGGGCGGTGCTGTATTGCAGCAAATCGCCAATGGGATCGCGTCCTGGTCTCTAATTGCCTGTCTTATTGCACTGGTTCTAGGTGCGGGGGTGTGGGCTATTGGGGCACATTTTCAAAATTCAAGTCAATCAATGGCAGGTCGCAGAGCGGTTGTAACGGCAATTGGGGCCGCAATCCTTATCGGTGCTGCTCCACAGCTTATTAACTTTTTCTTTTCAACTGGGCTCAGCGTTAAATAATGAGCAGTGTTCTGTGCTTTGTTTCAATTACAAGCTGTGCAGCAAAGAGCGTAGCGAAGGCGACACTCGGAGATTTATTTGATGCAATGACTGCCTGGGTGTTGTCAAGCGTCGAGTGGTTCATCAATGGCGTAGGTGGAGTGCTGACTAGTGCGAGTGAACCAGCAACGGTGGTGCGCTCAGCAACACCTGAATTCAAAACACTCGTTACTGTGGCACCTCTACTGATGTTGATAGGACTTCTCATTGCAACTCTTGAGGCACTGCGACATGGTGAGAGTTCGCAGTTATGGCGGCTGTATCTCGGCGTTGCACCTGCATGCGTTTTTGCAATTGCCATTGCGCTTCCGGGTGCTCGTTTACTCCTTGAAGCGGTTGATCAACTTTCTGTGATTGCAACAGGACCGCTTGATAAACATCTCGCATCATTAATTGCAGCTTTTAACGGAACATCAACTGCTCCAGGTGTAGGCATTTTTATTCTTTCGTCCAGTGTTGTCATTGGGTCATTCTTTCTTTGGTGTGAGTTGATTCTTCGCACGGTGGCGCTCTCACTACTTCTTGTAATGGTGCCAATCATCGTGCCGCTCTGTACACTTCCGACACTTCGAAGACTCGGCTGGCGACTACTAGAAACGTTTGGCGCCATCGCACTCAGCAAGGTATTTATTGTCATTGCCTTAACACTTGGGCTCAATGAGCTCCAAGGGAACTCTGTTTCGCAATTAATTACTGGTGCGGTAACAATCGCCCTCGCTGCCTTTACGCCGTTTGTGCTTCTTCGAATAATTCCTTTCATTGAGAATGCTGCATTTCATAATCTTCAGGGAACGCGACAGTTGATGAAACGAGGTTTTCAACTTGCCATGCGGCCAGTCCTTGTGGCACAAGAAATGATGTCAACGGGCAACATGGAGTTCTCTGTGCCCATCAGAACTGAAGACCTGGGCTTTCCAATGTCACATTCAACGGGGGACTTTTCTATGCCTCCACGAAGTGACTATGAACCGCCAGAGGAAAAGAGCTCTCGTGATGAGTGAAATTATTCAAATTGGAAATAGTGATGCTGCGTCTCGATGGATTGGCATTCGAAAACACCAGGCCGTTCTTTTGTTGCTTGGTGTTCTTGTAACGGGCGATTGGTGTCTTAGACCAAACGCCACAGTTATAGAACTTTGTATGGGTCTGTTCTTGCTCGCCTGTTCACCACAGTCATCAGATGGGTTGACCAACGGTGAGTGGCTATTTCTTGCTGCAATGTATCTACTACGCACCAAGTGGAGTCGTGTTCAGTTCTCATCTAACAAAAACATCATTGAACTTGTGACAAGTGGGCGGGTTACATTTTCTGGATATTCACTTATCCACCGGGGCAGACTTGATTTATCAGGTGATGATGGGGCACTGACGAATCAACTGAAAGCGATCACCAGCTCTCTCGCTCTTAGTGGGGTGACGAGTCATGTATCTCTGCATATCCTTTGCGGAGAAGAAGAAAACCAAACTCTGCTCTGTGTCCCTGCAGGCACATTTGTTCCACCGGACTGGAAAGCCTGTCCTGAGTTAGCTGCATTACTGATTGGGGCGCTTGAGCCAGTTGATGTTCTAGAGCGCTGGGGATACACGCGAACAAAGGATTCACTAGTTCGTGTTATTCGACTTAGTGACTTCTCACAGGCATCAACAAATAGTGCATTTCTTGAACGCCTACAAACAACTGGCCAGCCACTTGATCTCTCGATCCACTACGACGTACTCCCTATAGAAAAATCTCAAAAGATTGCTGCGCGTGCAGTGCACCGAATAAGTAGCGATAGCGCCGTGACTCACGAAGCTGGATTTAGGCGTACTGCACAGTCTGATCGCGCCTTTAAGAGAATGAGGCAGAGAGAAATTTTTGTTGCACAAGGTCTGCCACTTCTTAGATGTGCTGTGTATATAAGTATTAGTGCTCCGAATCAGCGTGAACTATTAATGCGGTCCAGAGAGGTCGTTTCAATTGCTCAAGATGCTGGCCTTAGGTGTCAAAAAGGTTTTGCAAGACAGGCTGAGTGGTTTCGTTTTCAATTTCCGGGGGGTGCAGGATGGTGAGACGTGCCTGGACACACTGGGCAACATCGCAGGATCTGCACAGTTTGCGCGCACCGGGATACGACGCAGGCACAGGACTAGATGGTCGAGCACTAGGCATCTGTGCCCGTGGAAGAGATTTTGTTTTCGATCCCTTTGATGCATACAACGCATCACTGGTGACGAACCCAAATGTAATTATTTCGGGATCAATTGGTTCAGGAAAAAGTACCGTCACAAAAATGATGCTTGACCGTGCACTTGAGCGAGGAAGAAAAGTTGTTGTTGTTGACCCCAAGGGTGAGTATTCAGAACTTGGCAAAAAATATGGAGTAAAAGCTATTTCGCTCGGTGCAGATGGCTGGTGTAATCCGTTCTCCAATGATGAAGCAGAGGCGAAGGAACTGCTCAGGGCAATTCTCGCGAGCGCACAGGGAAGTTCGTTAAGCGCTGAACTCCACTATGTGATTGATGAGACATACCTTGCACTTATGCATCCAAGGCCACAACGGGTTTTCTTCTCGATGTTCTGCCGCGTTGAGAAATACTTGCGTACCACGACACAATCTGCTCATAGGTCGCTGGCGTTACTACTACACCGTTTTGTTTTCGGCGATCTTGCAGGGCTTTTCGATGGCTCACTACCACCACTCATATTTGAAGGCCAGCTAGTGATTCTTGACCTTTCAAAACAGTGGTCTGCTAACTCACTTTCTGTTGCAGCGCTGAGTGCCGTTGCTGCCGCACAGCAGATTGTTGCTACGCAGGGTGAATTTGGATACCTCGTTATTGACGAGGCGTGGGCACTACTTGCAGACGAGCATGCACTTAGGTGG
>CAIKFN010000001.1 GCA_903826715.1 uncultured Actinomycetes bacterium | reverse complement strand
TTCGTTGATGACAGGACTTAAGTAGTCCATACGAGTTACGTTCGTGCCGCCTTGAACGTAGCTAAGTGCTTCACCAGTCTTTTCCATTCCAGTGTGCAAGTAACCAATAACTGTCTTAGAGCGAAGAACGAACTCACCGTCAAGTTCGAGCATGATGCGAAGCACACCGTGAGTTGATGGGTGACTTGGGCCCATGTTGATGATCATTGTCTCATCGTCATTACGCTCAAAGTCAATTGAGTTTGGGTCGAGTGTTAAACCGTCAATTCGAAGTACAGAACCGAGCTCGCGACCAAGCTCATCCTTGCCCGTTGCTTCTCGGCGCTTTAGTTCCTGTGCACCTTCTGAGGTGTCTGCGACAAGTAGCTCAATGCGCTCAGCGGTACGGATGGTTGTATCGCTCATCGTGGACCTGGAGCATGCTTGAACTGGACCGGTACTTTTCCAATGCCGTAGTCCTTGCGAAGTGGGTGTCCTTCCCAGTCTTCGGGCATCAAGATTCTGGTGAGCTCAGGGTGACCGGTGAAAAGAATCCCGAAGAAGTCAAACGCTTCTCTCTCCATGGCTTCAGTGCCTGGATATAAGGAGAACAAGGAATCAACTTCAGCGTGATCGTTTCCAGCTTGGACACGAATACGAACACGCTGCTTCTTTGAGAGGCTGAGCAAGTTAACAACTACTTCGAATCGAGTAGCAACTACGCCTTCAGGAAGGACGCGCTCAAAGTGTTCGAGGTAGTCAACGCCACAGAGATCTACACACATTTCGAAGCCATCATTCTTGAATGACTCAACAAGTTTGAAGTACTGACTAGTTGTTGGGAAACAAGCAACATCTGTTGCCATTGCCTCACTTGTAATTACATCTGTAGGTGCAGCTGCTGAAAGAGAAATCACTTGGGAGTTCCAATTCGTACTGCAACAGGGACCTCTGGTGTCCACAAATTATTTGATTCTTCAATGTGTGTTGGACGACCTTCAGCTCGACGCTTCATAATTTCACCAGTGCGAATTTGTTCATGCAGGGTAAGAATTGCGTGCATCAATGTTTCAGGACTTGGCGGGCATCCAGGTGCGTAGACGTCAACAGGAACTATTTGGTCAACACCTTGGACAATGGCGTAGTTATTAAACATTCCACCAGACGAAGCGCAAACGCCCATTGAAATGACCCATTTTGGTTCCATCATCTGGTCGTAGACCTGGCGAAGTACTGGCGCCATCTTCTGTGAAACTCTTCCCGCAACAATCATGAGGTCTGCTTGACGCGGTGAGTTTCGAAAAACTTCCATTCCAAAACGCGAGAGGTCGAAGTCAGCTGCACCCGCAGCCATCATTTCAATTGCGCAGCACGCAAGTCCAAATGACGCTGGCCACACTGAAGCGCGACGAGCCCAACGAACGAGGTCTTCGATTTGACCCGTCAGAAAATTGTGTTGGAGATCTTCAAGTGCCATGTCTTACGCTGCTTGCCCGGTGTCTGCGCCAATGCGAACAATGGTTGAAGAACTAGTTCTAGAAGGCATTCCTTTTGAAAGATGTTTAACCGGTCCCCAAGAAAGTGCACCCTCGCTCACAAGAAATAACAGCGCACCAAAGACGGTAACTGAGAAGGCCAGAACCTCAATAAGACCAAAAAGTCCTAACTGTCTGAAAACAACAGCAAATGGGTACATGAACACGACTTCAATGTCGAAAATTACGAAGATCATCGCCACTAGATAGAAGCGGACTGGGAAGCGCTGTGGCTGTTCGAACTCAGGAACAATTCCACATTCATACGGTGCAAGCTTCGCATCAGATGGTCGTTTATGCGGGGCCAGGAGAGCCGAAGCTACAAATGACCCTGAGGCAAACAATGCTCCAAGAATTAGGAGTCCCAGAATGGGGAGATACTGGTCCACGTGTAATTGTCTATCAGATTTTTGAACCCTATTTTTACTTCAGACTGAAGCCCAAAATAGGCCTCCCTGTCGGAGAGGTTCGAACTAGCCAATAGGCTTCAAGCGTGACAACGCTCGCTGAAATCAACCAAAAAGCTATTACCTTCGATGTCGTAATCGTCGGTGGTGGCCCGAGTGGGTCATCGTGTGCGTATTGGCTCGCCGAAGCTGGCTGGTCAGTATGTCTCATTGAGAAGAAGGACTTCCCTCGCGAAAAAACCTGCGGTGACGGCCTAACCCCTAGATCGGTCCACCAACTCGCAGAAATGGGCCTTGAATCTGCAGTTGCGAAAAATGGTCACAAGTACAACGGACTTCGCGCATTCGGATTTGGTGCCTCACTCGAGATGAACTGGCCAACGCACCCCGTATTTCCAAACTACGGTTACACAATTACTCGCTTCAACCTTGATGGATTAGTTGCTCAACACGCACAACAACACGGTGCAGTTCTTCTAAACGGTGTTGAAGCACTTTCGCTTCTTGAACCATCTGAGTCAGCAACTGGTGGCCTTCGTGGAGCTAAGGGTGTTGTTGTAAAAGACAAGGACTCCGGTGCTACCGCTGAAATTCGTGGTCGATACCTAGTCGTAGGTGATGGTCAGAACTCACGTATTGGCCGCGAACTTGGAACTACTCGCAACAAGGAGTGGCCAATGGGTATGGCTCTACGTGGCTACTACACGAGTGATCGACACGACGAGCCTTGGATTGATTCGCACTTAGATATTCGCGACCCCAATGGCAACGTGGTCCCTGGATACGGATGGATTTTCCCGCTCGGTGACGGCCGAGTCAATGTCGGGGTTGGACTTCTCTCCACCGGTGGTGCCTGGAAGGGTGTAAACACCACCAAGTTGCAGGAATACTTTGTTGCACAAACCGCAGATGCATGGGGGCTCAATGACGAGTCGTGTTGCGGTCCTGCTACTGGAGGGCGACTTCCAATGGGCCTCGCAATCGGACCACACTTTGGAAGCAACACACTGACGATTGGTGACGCAGCTGGAACAGTGAACCCATTCAACGGTGAAGGCATCGCGTACGGATACGAAACCGGTCGTCTCGCTGCAGGGGTAATTGGTGAAGCGCTTAGCTCAAACAATGCATCGGCGTTACGCCTCTACGATGAGCGCCTTGATGCTGCGTACGCTGACTACTACAAAGTTGCTCGAGCCTTTGTACGCATTATTTCAGAGCCAAAGATTCTTAGTGCTTGTGTGGGTCTCGGACTTCGTGTTGAGCCGCTCATGACGCAACTACTCGACATCATGGCCAACTTGATGCGTAACGACCAAAAGGGGCCAAGCGAACTCGGTTACCGAGCTCTCGTTCGACTCGCCGATGCGATCCCAGAAAAGGCGTACGACCTTTTGCTTGGTGACCTGAAATCAGAAGATTAATCAGAGTGATTCCTACATTCGTCATATTTCTTCGAGAAGGCATTGAAGCGTCAATGATTGTGGCGATTCTTTTGTCATACCTAAACCAGATAAACAAGCGTGAACATTTCCGTGATGTATATCTAGGTGTTGCTGCAGCATTTCTACTAATTCTTGGCGGAGGTATTGCTGCTTACGTCGCAATCAGTGACTACAAGAACTCAAACTTTAAAACGTACTTTGAAACTGTCACCTATCTGGTCGCCGCTGCATTGCTCACTGGCATGACTTTTTGGATGCATAAGCACGCTCGAACAATGACCAAAGAACTCCAGACACGTAGTGAAGTGGCGCTGACAAAAGGAAACCGCTGGGGACTAAGACTCCTGTCATTTCAGTCTGTGGGTCGAGAAGGGCTCGAAACAATGGTGTTCACTCTCGCAATTGTTTTTGCGAGTTCGAAGCAGTCACCAACCCCACTCCACGGGAACCTTCTGCTACTTGGCGCGGTACTTGGTCTTGTCGTCTCGCTTGCTATCGCTTTTGGAATCTACAAATTAGGAATGAAGCTGAACTTCAAACGTTTCTTCCAAGTACTCGGTGTGGTCCTGATGTTGTTCGCAGCAGCACTGCTCGCAGCGGCAGTTCAAAACTTACAGTCACTTAACTGGTTGCCCTTTGGAACCCACGTGCTCTGGAACAGCAGCGGCACTATTAATGAAAATTCAAACCTAGGAAGTGTGCTGCACTCATTCATTGGATACGCCGATCACCCAACTGTTTTGCAACTCGTTGTTTGGGCTAGCTACCTTGTGATTAGTGTGACTGCTTTTGTCCGTTATGGACGAAAAGGCAGCAAGACTACAAAGCCTTTGACGTCGTAGAAGACGCTCGAGCGAGCAATGTATTCACAATGTTCGCAAAAAATAGTTGTGAACTTGGCCAGTTAGTAACTAACCCCCCGAGTGTGACTTCGTAGTGTCCGCTCGTCACTACCGCAATGACGAGCGTGAGTTTTGTACTAATAGTCGGAAGCGAAATCACCTTAATTCCTCCACGCGCCCATCCATTGACAAATGTAAGTGGTGTCCAGTTCGTTCCAGCCGACTCAGTAATTTTTGACCCGAGTAGTGCAGAAAGCAGAATCGATTCATTCGCTGCAACAAAACAACCACCGAACTTTGGTGAAGTCATTTCTTTAGTGTCACGCTTCACCATTGAGGTTTTGTCGTAGTACTGCGTTGTAGAAACAACCTCTAGCCCCCCGTAGGAAGTGCTTGAATACGCTTTAGACGTCACTTGGTATTTAGGCATTTGACCAGCAAGGCCAAACACACGATCTCTCTCGAGAGATACACCCATGCAACTTTGGAATTTTGATTCAATCGCGTACCACGCTGAAGTCTTTGAAACTTGTGTTGTTGATGTTGACGGAGACGATATAGCGCTTGAACCAAAGATGTACGAAAGCAGTGGAGAGGTCGCAATAGACGACCCGCTTGGGAGATCTTTCAGAGTCAGGTTGACCGCTTGCGTGTCCGCAATAATAGATGCCTTTGACGAGCCTCTATTGAGGTATGAACTTATTGTTCCCGCGAATGAAGCAGTGACGACAACCGCCACCGTTGCCAAAACTCCAAAGTGACGTTTGCGGCGAATGACTCGGCCACCTTGGGCGCTAATAATTTCACGAAGCGCATCAAAATCCTTCACTGATGTGTTTCTCCAGCAATAGCGAACAGAACTAATGGTCGCAAAAAGTGCAGCTTTGCGCTGAAAGCGAATCAATTGAACATTGGTCATTTCAGACCAAGGTGTTTGCCAAGCGACGTTTGGATCACCTGCGAGTTGAGTAATACCAGCTTCATCAATCAAGAGCGTCACCGGCGCTGTTGGACCATGTGGCACAAAACTTGGCTGAACCACCCATCCTTCGCTGCGTAGAGTCGTATTCATAACCTAGGTGTAACCGAACTAACGGTTGAGCTCTTCCGAAATTTCACGAGCGAAGTACGTCAAAATAAAATCAGCGCCAGCACGTCGAATTGCTGTTAATTGTTCTATCGCTACAGCAGTTCCATCAATCCATCCGTTAGCTGCTGCAGCTTTAATCATGGCGTATTCCCCACTTACGTGATATGCACACAATGGAACATCAAGTTCACGGCGAAGATCACTTAATACATCGAGGTACGTCATGGCAGGCTTAACCATCACAATGTCAGCGCCTTGTTCTACGTCTTGGCGAGCTTCGCGTAGTGATTCGCGGCGATTGCGGTAGTCCTGTTGGTACGAGCGACGGTTTCCACCACCCGCAATTTCAACTCCGACTGCTTCACGAAATGGCCCGTAGAGACCACTTGCGTATTTTGCTGAATACGCGAGAATGACAGTGTCACTAAAGCCCGCAGCATCAAGTGCAAACCTAATCGCAGCAACTTGACCGTCCATCATTCCGCTCGGTGCAACAACATGTGCTCCGGCACTGGCTTGGGCTACAGCAACTTTTCCATAAAGTTCAAGGGTCTTGTCATTATCAACAGTTCCATCAGCGTTCAGTACCCCACAGTGTCCATGCGTGGTGTACTCATCAAGACAGAGATCGGCCATGATCACGATGTCATCTTTAAATTCAGCACGAAGTGACCGGAGTGCGACTTGGCAGATACCGTTCGGATCAAATGCACCACTACCCTGCTCATCTTTTGATGAAGGAACGCCAAACAAAATGATGCTCATCACACCAGCGCGCTGCAACGCTCTCACTTCTTCGTGCAACGACTCAATGGTGTGCTGGAACTGACCAGGTAAAGAAAGAATTGGCTTTGGGGCGCTTAGTCCTTCAGCGACAAAAAGTGGTGCGACAAAGTCCTTTGGACTCAGTGTTGTCTCAGAGACAAGCTCACGGAGTGCAGCTGTTGCGCGAAGGCGACGTGGACGTTCGGTAGGAAACACCCCTCTAGCCTATTGGTCTTAGCGAACAGGCTTTTTTGAGCGTAATTAGCGC